>JAAYQS010000200.1 GCA_012519155.1 Clostridiales bacterium | reverse complement strand
TCTCCTTATTTATTATTTAGAAGTTAGAACAAACTAACCTATAGTATAAATTACTTTTAGATTTTTATCAATATATTTTTTAAAATCATTTGTAAACCTCGAGTTGTATATAGGTTGACAATTAAAAATGATGAATATATAATAAAAAAGGTGATAGGAAATGAACATTATAAATTATGGAAAAGCTTTATCAAGTATTAGTGGTAATGAATATATTAGAAGCTTTATTGGAAAGGTTAAATTTGAAAAAATTAAAGATATACAAAATAAAAAAGCTTTTTATAAAGCAAAGGAAGTAAAAAAAAATAAAAATATAAGTATAATAGAAATTGCATGCTTTTGTAATAATGATATTTTTGAAAAAATGACAGTTACAATAGTTTTAAATTGTAATATGAATAATAAAAAAAAGGATATAAGTAATAATTTTCATGTTAATGAAAATGAGTATATTCAGTTTTCAAAAAAGGACATAGAAGAATTTAGCTTTTTAGTTTCCGATATGAATCCTATACATTTAGAAGAAAAAGCAGTAGTTCAGGGGATGCTTATAATAAAAAGAATAATTGATAATTATAATATTTCAAATGGATTTAACATAAGATTTTTAAATCCTGCTTATGAAATGGAAAAAATATATATGTATAAATATAATAATGAAAATAAAAAAGCTATAGAAGGAACATCTAAAAGCTTTAAATATTTTGAATTTTTGGAGGGATAAGAATGGAAAAAAGTAGAGTTAAAAAAGAAGGTGTAAGTGCTGCAACACTTACTAAAATAGGAATATGTATAGCACTTTTATGTGTTTCGTCATATATAAGTATTCCAATACCATTTTCACCAGCACCAATTACAGCACAAACTGTGATAATAAATTTAATTGCTATTATTTTATTACCCAAAGAAGCATTTTTTGCAGTTTTAGGATATATTCTTTTAGGTATATGCGGTTTGCCTGTTTTTTCAGGTGGTCAATCTGGCATAGGAAAAATTTTAGGACCTTCAGGAGGATACATTATAGGTTATCTTGTTGCTGCTGTATTAATGAGTTTTATATTAAGAAAAATGGAAAATAAAATAAGAAATTATTTATTAATTACTATATTAGTTGGTATACCTGTTATTTATGCATGTGGTGTTGTAACTATGAGCCTTTATGTTGGAAAAGGACTATGGGCTATAATGAGTACTAGTGTTATTCCTTTTTTGCCAGGAGATATTTGTAAATGTATTGTAGGTTCTTACTTAGGTTATGCATTAAGAAAAAGATTAAAATAGTATTTTATGAGGAATAAGTTATGAATGATGTATATATTTTAGGAGGTTTAAGAAGCTATATTGGTATAAAAAATGGTATATATAAAAATATGCTGCCAGAAGAATTAGCTTCGGAGCTTTTAAAAAAACTTATAAATAGATATAGTATTTCTAATATTGATGAAGTAATATGTGGCAACATTACTGGAACAGGTGGTAATATTACAAGACTTATGTGTTTAAAAGCTGGACTTTCAAAAGTTCCAGCTTTTACTATAGATATGCAGTGTGCATCTTCAATGGAAGCCATAAATATAGCCTCTCTTAAAATTAAGGCTGAAGATGCAGACATTATAATAGCTGGTGGTTTTGAAAGTTCCTCTATGGAACCTTTAAGATATTATAATAAAAATGATTTTAGATATGATAAAGATGGAAGATATACACAGGCACAATTTTGCGTGGAGGATTATTCTAATGAGGCTTCTTTTAATTTCGCTGAAAGAATATGTAAAATTAAAGGCATTAATTCTGAGCTTTTAAATTATTATACTTTAGAAAGTCATAAAAAAGCACAGAAAGCTTCTAAAGGTGGTTATTTAAATTCAATAATTGAGAGCATAAATGGAAGCACTAAAGATGAGGGAATAAGAAAAAATATGAGTATGCACCTTTTAGAAAGACTTCCTAAGTTAAAGAAAGAAGGAATTAATTCTATTGGGAATATATCCTCTCTTAATGATGGAGCAGCATTTATAGTATTATGTTCTTCGAAATATATAAAAGAAAATAAAATAAAGCCTATAGCTAAAATTGTATCTTATGATAAGACATGTGTTGAACCTCTTTTAAGTCCCTATGGGGCAATTTATTCAGCAGAAAACAATTTAAAAAAAATAAAATGACTTTTAATGATATATCTGCTATTGAATTTAATGAAGCTTTTGCAGTAATAGATGTTTTATTTGCAGAAAAATATAAAGAATTTTTAGATAAGTATAATATTTTTGGAGGGGCTCTTTCATATGGACATCCCTATGGAGCATCAGGTGCCATAAATATACTTCATTTAATTAAAGCTCTTGAAGTAAAAAAAGGAGACTATGGCATATCATCCATTGCAGCTTCAGGAGGTATTGGAGCAAGTTTTATTATAAAATATTTAAAGGAGTAAAAAATGGATTATTATAAACTTTTAACAAGTGTAGATGACTATGAAAAAATATGTATATGCATTAATGATAAAATTTACACATATAATGACGTTATAAATGATAGTATAAAATTAGAAGAAAGTATAAAAGAAAATATGAATATTTCTGATAAGGAAATAGTGGCTATTTTTAATGAAAATTTATATTTTCAGTAAATTTCTTTTTTTGCTTTAAATAAAGCAAAAATGGTTCCACTTATAATTCATCCTTCTACACCCTACAAAGAGGTAGAGGAAATTATGAAGGTGAACAGAATAAAATATATTTTAGATAGTAGAGGTATTAAAAAAATATATTTAGATAAAAATGAAAAGTTATTTAATTTAAGTAATTGTACAAATGCTGTATTAACTTCAGGTTATACAGGCCTTCCTAAGGTTTTATTAAGAACATATGAAAGCTGGGCTGGTTTTTTTGAAAATCAAAATGAAGTATTTAGTGTAAATAATAATACAATATTATTTTTTCATGGTCCTCTAAGTTTTGCTGGAAATTTAAATAGCATATTAAGTGTTATTTATGAAGGAGGAACTTTAGTAACATATGAAGGATTTAATCCATTAATGTGGCAAAGGTTAATAAGAAAGTGTAATGTTAATACAATGTATATGGTTCCGGCTAAAATTATTGCATTAAATAAGAGTTTAAAGGAACCTATAAAAAGTATAAAAAGCATTTTTACAGGATCTCAACAGCTTTTTGGTAATTTAAAATTTGAAATGAAAAAATATTATAGTAACGCTTCAATAATTTTATATTATGGCGCATCAGAACTTAATTATATTACATATATTAATTTAGATGAATTAATAAAAAATCCATTGTCAGTAGGAAAACCTTTTAAAGGTGTAAAAGTAAAAATAAAAGATGAATATATATATGTAATGTCAAATTATTTTGTACAAGGCTTTAAGGGATGGTGCAGTGTAAAAGATAAAGGATATATTAGTAAAAATGGAGAACTTATATTTAATGGAAGAGAAGAGGAAATAATAAACAAAGGAGGCAATACAATAAATTTAAAGAGAATTTTAAGCAAAATAAGAAAATTGTCTTATATAAACAATGCTTTTGTTACATCATATAATGATCAATCAAAAGAAAAGGAAATTGTTGCATTTATTGAAACTAATAAATATATAACAAAATTTCAATTTAAAAAAGATTTAAAAGATGAACTTTTAACTTATGAGATGCCTAAAAAAGTATTTATTTTAGATAAAATACCATTAAATGATTCTGGAAAAATTAACAAGAGGGAACTTAAATTTAAATTTAATATATAAAATAAACAATTTATACATATATAATTAAAATAAATAAATAGCGTCTATCCTTTTTTATAGATGCTATTTATGATTTTTAAAATACAAATTTATAGTTAATGTTTACATTTATAATTTTTTGATAAAAATATTGACCAAATATGAAAACAGTTGCAACACATTAGTATATTACACAGTGTAGAAAATAGATTACAATTAATTACTACAAAATGTAGAAATAGGTGAAGATGTAAATTACATTAGATTTGGTGCTTTTAAGGATGCAAAAAATGTTAAAACATTAAAATTTAAAGGAGAAAAGATAGATATAATAGCAGTAACTGATCTTATAACAGAAAAAGTTAAGGAAGAAGATTTAACTGATGGTAAATTAAGTGCAGATGCAAATATAACTATGGATAATTTAATAAAGGCTTCAAAAGCAGCAAGTAGCAATGAAAAAGGAATTTCAATTAAATTTGGAGATGAATTAGAAACTATTGTAAAAACTATAACTATATTATCAATTGTGTTTGTTTTATCCTTAATCCTTTCTGTTCTTATAGAAAGAAGTAGTTTGTTTTCATCTAAATACTACGTGACTACTAATAATAATGTTTATTCTAAGGAATTTGATGGGGGAGTAGTTGAATTTAATAAGGATACTGGGGATGTAAAGGTTATAATAAATGGAAGTGATGTTGATGAGGAAGGATATAAGGCAATAATAAATGATTTATTAAATGAGGGGGAAATAAAATGATTGGCAAAATTAAATTGTATAAATTATATATTATTACAGTTTTTTTCACCTTCTTTTGTTATGCTCCTTTTTTAAATTGCGTTTATGTACAGGCGGCAGATATAAATAATAATTTAGAGAAAGTGACCTTACCAAGTAGTATTAATTCTATAGGAGATAGTGCTTTTTCTCAATGTAAAAAACTTACTACTATTTTTATGCCTAAAAGAATGCAGTATTTAGGAAATAATGTTTTTGAAGGATGTGAATCCCTTGAATCTATTGATATACCAGAAGGCGTAAGTAGGATAGGGTATGATTTTGCTGCCAATTGTTATTCTTTAAATAGTGTTAATATTCCAAGTTCAGTAAATACATTAAGCCCTGGAGCTTTTAGTGGCTGTTTAAATCTTAAGGTTATTGAAATACCTGAAAGTGTTACAACAATTCAAGCACCCTTTCAAGATTTGAAACAACTTACAATAATAGGTGAAAAGGGATCTGCGGCAGAGAAACATGCTAAGGCTATAGGACTTGATTTTAAGGAATATGGTACTGAGGCAAATGTTTCTGAAAACATATATAATGATTTTCAATATAGTGAAAATAGCACACAAGTTGAAATTACAAAGTATTTAGGAAGATAATATTAAGCAAAGTAATGATGCTGATTATTATTTAAATGATATTAAAGTTAATGAAGATAGTTATAAAAATTCTTCTAAAAAGTGGTCAAATACAAGAGACTTTTTTATATATTTAGTTTTTTTGCAGTTATAACTATTATAGGATGGATATTATTAAATATGGTAAAATACAAAAAAAGATGCAGCTAAAAATGCTGTATTGCTTATTTTTACTATAGGATTAGAAATTTTCTTTGAATAAAAAAATGATATAACAAAGCTTAATAGTAAAATTATTAATGTATATATTAACGTAAATTGTATATGAATAAAGAGCTAAAATTCCAAATAAAAAATATAACATTATGGAGCACAAAATAAGCATAATAGCAGTGCTTTTGAAAACATTTTTGCTTATGCTTTTCTGTGTTTATGTTAATATTTTTATATGTTAAGGTAGTATCTAAATTTTTAAAAGAAAGTTTTGAAAGTATATATTATTATGGGAATTATTTTATTTTCACATTTAATCATTTCCAAAAGAGTAAAACCATCAATTTTAGGCATTAAAACATCTAAAATTATTAAATCATACATATTTGATTTGAATTTTTTAAAACCTTCAAAAGCATCACGTGCAATAGTTACACAGTCTATATAATATTTGACAATGAAACAATTGTATTTATTAAAAAATACAAGTAAAATAAGTAATTTATATTGCATAAAATAAGCAACTTTTGTATAATTATCTTGAGTTTTATTGCTTTTAATAATATTTAAAAAGGCAAAATATATATGTTTATTTAATTAATTATTGTTAAATAAAAATTAGGAGGTAGAAAATTGGGAAAAGCATTAATAATTGGCGCTGGAGGCGTTGCAAACGTTGTAATTCATAAATGTTGTCAAAATTCAGAAGTTTTTGAGGAAATATGCATTGCAAGTAGGACTTTGTCAAAATGTGACGCTATAAAAGAAAAACTTAAAGGAAGTAAAACTAAGATTCAGACTGCTATGGTTGATGCCGATAATACAGAAATGTTAATTGAACTTATAAATAAATTTAAACCTGATGTGGTAATAAATGTTGCATTGCCATATCAAGATTTAACTATTATGGATGCATGTCTTGCTACAAAGGTTAATTATATGGATACTGCAAATTATGAACCATTAGATACAGCAAAATTTGAATATAAGTGGCAGTGGGCATATAGAGAAAAGTTTAAAGAAGCTGGAATAACTGCGCTTCTTGGAAGTGGATTTGATCCAGGAGTTACTGGAGTGTTTAGTGCATATGCAATGAAACATCATTTTGATGAAATAAATACTATAGATATAGTAGATGCAAATGCAGGAGATCACGGATATCCATTTGCAACAAATTTTAATCCAGAAATAAATATTAGAGAAGTAACAGCTAAAGGAAGTTATTTTGAAGATGGTAAATTTATTGAAACTGAACCTATGTCAATAAAAAGAGTATATGATCTTCCGGAAATAGGACCAAAGGACATATATCTTCTTCACCATGAAGAATTAGAATCTTTAGCTTTAAATATAAAGGGAATTAGAAAAATAAGATTTTGGATGACTTTTTCAGAAAAGTATCTAACTCATTTAAATGTTTTACAAAATGTTGGAATGACATCTATTGAGCCTATAGAGTTTGAAGGGCAAAAAATAGTGCCTCTTCAATTTTTAAAGGCTGTTTTACCTGATCCTGCTAGTCTTGGCCCAAGAACTAAAGGAAAGACAAATATTGGATGCATATTTACAGGCAAAAAGGATGGTAAGGAGAAAAAGTATTATATATATAATGTATGTGACCATCAAGAATGTTATAAGGAAGTTGGCTCACAAGCTATTTCATATACAACAGGTGTACCAGCTATGATAGGAGCTATGATGCTTATGACTGGTAAGTGGAATAAGAAGGGAGTTTATAATATAGAAGAGTTTGATCCAGATCCATTTATGGATGCACTTAATAAGTTTGGACTTCCTTGGAAAGAAAGCTTTGATCCTGAACTAATTGATTAATATGAGGTAGAAGCAGTGAATATAGATTTAAATAAATTGAAAACACCATGCTATATAGTAGATGAAGAACTTTTAATTAAAAATCTAGAAGTTCTTAAAGGTGTACAAGATAGAACAGGTTGTAAAATTCTTTTAGCCCAAAAGGGTTTTTCTATGTATAGTGTTTATCCTTTAATTAGTAAATATTTAAAAGGTGTAACATCAAGTTCACTTTTTGAAGCTAGGCTTGGATATGAAGAAATGGGAAGCGAAGTTCACATATATGCACCTGCATATAGAGAAGATGAATTTCAGGACATATTAAGGTATTCTGATCACATAGTATTTAATTCTATGAATGAATGGAATAAATATAAAGATGTTGTTTCAACATATAATAAAAAAATTGAATGTGGTCTTAGAATCAATCCTGAATATTCTGAAATAAAAACAGATATTTATAACCCTTGTTTTAAAAACTCAAGACTAGGTGTAACATTAGATAATTTAGAAGGGGAAGATCTTGAAGGAATTTCAGGTCTTCACTTTCATACAATGTGTGAACAAAATTCTGATACATTAAAGCGTACTATTGAAGTGGTTGATAAAAAGTTCTCTAAATATATAAAAGGCATGAAGTGGCTGAATTTTGGAGGAGGCCATCATATAACAAGAGATGATTACGATATAGAAACTCTTATAGAAAGTATATTATATATGAAAAATAAATATAATGTAGATATATATTTAGAACCAGGAGAGGCTGTAGCATTAAATACTGGATATCTTGTAAGTACAGTTCTAGATATTGTTCATAATGGTATGGATATAGCTGTGCTAGATGCTTCTGCTGCTTGTCATATGCCAGATGTAATAGAAATGCCTTACAGACCAGAAGTAATAGGTGCTTCTTTTTTAAACGATTATGAGTATAATTATAAATTCGCAGGTCCTACATGTCTTGCAGGTGATATAATTGGTGATTATTCATTTAAAGAACCATTAAGCATAGGAGATAAGGTTATATTTTTAGATATGGCTCATTATTCTATGGTTAAAAATAATACATTTAATGGAATTAATCTTCCAAATATTTATTTAAAAACTCAAGGAAAAGTTATTAAAATTAAAGAATTTGGATATAATGACTTTAAATCAAGACTTTAAAAATTTATGTTTTATGTTTATCACTACAATGATTGCTAAAGCATAAAATATACAAATTAAATTTCTAAAATAGTAATTTTAATAATATAAGGAGAAGATAATAAGTTGGGTGATAAGTTAAAACTATACGGTTTCAATAATTTAACTAAGACATTAAGTTTTAATATTTATGATGTATGCTATGCTAAAAGTGAAAGAGAACAAAAAGACTATATTGCATATATTGATGAACAATACAATTCAGAAAGATTAACAAGAATATTATGTAAAGTAACTGAAATGGTGGGAGCTCATGTGCTTAATATTTCAAAACAGGATTATGATCCACAAGGGGCAAGTGTTACAGTTTTAATTACAGAAAGAGCACTTCCTGCAAAACTTATAGATAAACCTTGTAACCTTGGAAAATATTCGAATGTAAATGAAAATATTAATTCAAAAGAAGCAGAAATATTATCTACAAGAGACTCTGTTGTGGCACATTTAGATAAAAGTCATGTTACGGTACATACATATCCTGAGTATCATCCTGACAATTCAATTGCAACCTTTAGAGTAGATATTGATGTGTCTACATGTGGCCAGATATCACCTTTAAATGTGCTTGATTATTTAATAAGCAGTTTTGATTCTGATATTATAACTATTGATTATAGAGTAAGGGGCTTTACAAGAAGTGTAGATGGCCATAAGCTATTTATGGATCATAAAATTAATTCTATTCAAAATTATATTGCAAAGGAAACATTAGACAAATACGATGTAGTAGATATTAATGTTTATCAGGCAAATATTTTTCATACAAAAATACTTATAAAAGAGATAGATCTTCAAAATTATCTTTTTAATACAGATGTATATGAATTGCCCCCTAAAAAAAGGCTTGATATAACAGATAGCTTAAGAAAAGAAATGATAGAAATATTTAGCGGAGCTAATATTTATTGATGCAAATATAGCACGTCTTAATAAGACTTGCTAAATTTGCTTTTTTAGTAAAGGAGAAAGGTAAATGTCAAATTTATCAAATGAAAGTATGCCTATATATGAGGCTTTAAATAGATATAAAAAAATGAGAATTGTACCCTTTGATGTGCCTGGGCATAAAAGAGGCAAAGGGAATAAAGAACTTACAGAGTTTTTAGGAGAAAGTTGCCTTACAGTTGATGTGAATTCCATGAAACCTTTAGATAATTTGTGCCATCCAGTATCGGTAATAAAAGAAGCTGAAGAACTTACAGCAAAGGCCTTTAAAGCAAAACATGCATTTTTTATGGTAAATGGAACAACTTCTGCAGTGCAGGCTATGGTTTTGTCAAGCTGCAAATCAGGAGAAAAAATAATAATGCCAAGAAATGTTCATAGAAGCGCTATTAATGCACTTATTTTAAGTGGTGCTATTCCTGTATATGTTAATCCAGGAACTAATAAAAAAATAGGTATTCCTTTAGGTATGTCTGTTGATGATGTAAAAGAGGCAATAATTAATAATAAGGATGCTAAGGCTGTTCTTGTAAATAATCCTACATATTATGGAATATGTTCCGATTTAAAAGAAATTACAAAGCTTGCTCATAGTTATGGAATGAAGGTTCTTGTTGATGAAGCCCATGGAACTCATTTTTATTTTAATGATAATTTACCAACATCTGCTATGGAAGCAGGAGCAGATATGGCTGCTGTTTCTATGCATAAAACTGGTGGTTCTCTTACTCAAAGTTCAATACTTTTAATTAATAATGATGTAAATAAAGGATATGTTCATCAAATTATAAATTTAATGCAAACAACTAGTGCATCATACCTTCTCCTTTCATCTCTTGATATTTCAAGGAGAAATCTTGCGGTAAATGGAAGCAAAATGATTGACAAAATAATAGATTTGGCTGAATATGCAAGAAAGGAAATAAATGAAATTGGCGGCTTTTACGCTTATTCAAAAGAACTTATAAATAAAAAGGATTTTTTTGATTTTGATATAACAAAGCTTTCTGTAAATACTTTAGGTATGGGTCTTGCAGGAATAGAAGTGTATTCAATACTTAGAGATGAATATGATATTCAAATTGAATTTGGAGATTTAGGTAATTTTCTTGCAATTGTTTCTGTTGGAGATACTAAATTTGCTATTGAGAGGCTTGTTTCAGCTTTATCAGATATAAAAAGAATTTATAGCAAGGATAAAACTGGTATGATAGATCATGAATATATAGAACCTGAAGTAGTAATGTCTCCTAAAGATGCTTTTTATGGAAATAAAATTGTACTTCCTATAAATGAAAGTATTGGGGAAGTATCTTGTGAATTTGTAATGTGTTATCCGCCTGGAATTCCTATACTTGCGCCAGGGGAAAGAATAACTAAAGAAATACTTAAATATATTTCTTATGCAAAAATGAAAGGATGCTCTTTAACAGGAACACAAGATGAAAAAATCGAGTTTATTAATGTTTTAAAGGAGTAGTAAAAATGGAATTATGGTATACTGAAGAACATTCAAAAGATGTTCGTTTTTCAATAAGAGTAGACAAACAGCATTTTACAAAGCAAAGTGAATTTCAAAGAATTGATATAATGGAAAGTAATGAATTTGGTAAGTTTTTAACATTAGATGGACTTATGATGGTAACAGAAAAGGATGAGTTTATTTATCATGAAATGATAATTCATGTTCCAATGGCAGTTAATCCTAATATTAAAAAGGTTTTAGTTATTGGTGGCGGAGATGGAGGAAGTGTAAGAGAACTTACTAGATATGATAATATTTCAGAAATTCATATGGTGGAAATAGATAAAGAAGTAGTTTCGGCTTGTAGGAAGTACCTTCCAAGTTTATCTTCAAAGCTTGATGATGAAAGAGTTACAATTTTTTATGAAGATGGTCTTAAGTTTATAAGAAATAAAAACAATTATTATGATTTGATAGTTGTAGATTCTACAGATCCTTTTGGACCTGGTGAAGGATTGTTCACAAAGGAATTTTATGGAAATTGTTTTAGAGCTTTAAAAGATGATGGTATACTTGTAAATCAGCATGAAAGTGATTACTATAGAGATTATGCAAATTCTATGAAAAGAGCTCATAAAAGAATAGATGAAACTTTTAAAATTTCAAAGGTTTATCAAGCTCACATTCCAACATATCCATCTGGACATTGGCTTTTTGGCTTTGCATCAAAAAAGTATGACCCTATAAAAGATTTCAATGAGGAAGCTTGGAATAAACTTAATATTAAAACTAAGTATTATAATACTGAGCTTCATAAAGGAGCTTTTGCTCTGCCAAATTATGTTAAGGAATTAATGGTGGTTGAAAATGATAGATAATTGTAAAGAAACATTTATTTCATGTGAAAGTACTTATGAAAAATCTAATATAGTAATTTTTGGAGCACCTTTTGATGGAACAACATCCTATAGACCAGGAACAAGATTTGGAAGTAAAGCCATAAGATCAGAATCTTATGGAATAGAAACCTATAGTCCATACCAAGATAAGGATTTAACATCATATAATATATATGATGCTGGTGATTTAGAACTTCCTTTTGGTAATACTGAAAAAGTCCTTTCAGATATTGAAAATTTAACATTTGAAATATGTAAAAATAAAAAAATACCATGTATGCTTGGTGGAGAGCATCTTGTAACATTAGGAGCTTTTAAAGGTGTACATAAGATATATGATGATATATGTGTGATTCATTTTGATGCCCATACAGATTTAAGGGAAGATTATTTAGGTGAAACTCTTTCTCATGCTACAGTTGTTAAAAGAATTTATGATGAGGTAGGAGATAATAGAATTTATCAATTTGGAATTAGATCTGGAGAAAAATATGAATTTGAATTTGCTAAAAATCATACAAAACTTACAAAGTTTAATTTTGATGGATTAAGGGAAGCTTGTGAAGCTCTAAAAGGAAAACCTGTATATTTTACAATTGACTTAGATGTTTTAGATCCGTCAGAATTTCCGGGAACAGGGACTCCAGAAGCTGGTGGCGTTAGATTTATGGAACTTTTAAGCGCAATAATTGAAGTTTCTAAACTAAACATAGTAGGATTTGATATTGTTGAACTTAGTCCAATGTATGATCAAAGTGGTAGATCAACAGCAATTGCCTGTAAAATATTAAGAGAACTTTTGCTTGCTATAAATAAATAATATTACCTACATAAAAGTAATATTTTATAAAAATAATATAATTATGGTAAAAAGCTAGAAATTTTTTCTAATATTGATATAATAGATAGTGTAGGAGTTTTTGGCAAACAATAAAATAGTATATATTTGTATAATATATAATTTAGGAGCAACAAATGTACAATATTAATTTTGAAGTAAGTGCAGCTTTATTACTTAGTGCACTGCTTATGTCTATATATACTAAAAAAAGAATAAAGGATAGAAGAAATTCTCTTTTAAGTGCAATGATTTGGACGACTCTTATTTCAGCATTATTTGATATTGCAATGTGTTGGAATTCACCTATAAATACTGGCATTTCAAGGAGACTTATGATTTTTTTCACAATTGGATATTTTGTTTTTCATATTGGAGCAACAATTACATATTTATTTTATAATATTTTGCTTGGAAGAAAGGATTATGATTTTTCACAACCAAAGAACATTGTTTTAATTGTTCCTTTAATAATAGACTATGTGCTTATATTTTTAAGTATAAAATTCAATATTATATTTAAGGTGGATGTAAATGGTGTTTATAGTAGAGGTAATTTAATAGGTATAATGTATGCCATAGCGTTATTTTATATAGTTCTTGGAATAGCTAATATATTTACCTTTAGAAAGAATATACCTTTTCAAAAGCGTTTTGCTTCATATGCACTATTTATTTTAGGAGTAGTAGGTCTTGTAATTCAGTATTTTTATCCAGAGATACTAATTGAAACATTTTTTTCTGCTCTTGGTATTACTATTCTTGTTGGTACAGTTCATAATACAGAGGAACTTACAGACTCTGCTACAGGGGCATTTAATAAAAGAGCTTTTATAGAAGTGTGTTCAAATAAGATAAATTCAAATATGAATTTTTCTGTAATTGTTGTTTACATTGATGATTTTAAACTTATAAATAAAACTTTTGATGCAAAGTACAATGAAGAAATAAAAGTAATAATTATTGATTATCTTAGAAACTCCTTTAGAAATAATGAACTTTTCAGATTTACAGATAGTACATTTTGTATAGTATATAATAAGAAATATGAATCTCATGTGGAAAATTATCTAAAAACTATCAATAAAAGGTTTGAAAAACCATGGAATCTTCAAAAAATGTCTATTAAATTTTCTGCACATTTATGTGCATTAAAATATAAGAAGGATTTTAATTCAATAGAAATGCTTTTAGATTATATAGAATATATACGTACTGAAGGTTTTAAAATTCCTAAAAAAATATTGCAAGTATCTGATCTTGATATAAGTAATAGAAATAGAATAAGAGAAGTAAAAAAACTTGTAAGGCGCGCATTGGATGAAGATGAATTTTCAGTTGTTTATCAGCCTATTTATTCAGTAGAGGAAAATAGAATTATTTCTGCAGAAGCTCTTGTTAGACTTAATGATAGATCTCTTGGCTATATTTCACCTGAGGAGTTTATTCCTATTTCAGAAGAAGATGGAAGTATATTAAAAATAGGTGAATGCGTTTTTGAAAAAGTCTGCAGGTTTCTGAAAACAAGTAGTTTAAGTTTGCTTGGAATAAAATATATAGAAGTTAATTTGTCAGTTGTGCAATGTATGGAAAATAATTTGGTGCAAAAATTAAAAAGAATTATGAATACCTACAATATTAATCCAAGTGAAATTAATTTGGAAATTACTGAAACTGCAGCTGCTAATAGGGTTGAGATGTTAAATAATAATGTTATTGAACTTAATAAATTAGGAATTGAGTTTTCATTAGATGACTATGGAACAGGATATTCTAATATGAATTATATGTTAGAGCTTCCATTTAAAATTGTTAAAATAGATAAAAACATATTTTGGACAGCATTAAAGGATGAAAGAGCTATGGTTGCTTTAGAAAGTACTATAGCAATGATAAAAAAGTTAAATCTTGAAATAGTTGTAGAAGGTGTAGAAACTGAAAAACAACTACAAAAAGTTAAAGAATTAGAGTGTAATTATGTACAAGGTAATTATTTTTCAAGACCTTTACCTAGGGCTGAATTTAAAGAATATGTAATTAATTTTAATAAGAGAAAGCAATAAAGTTATTTTTTATGAATTTAAGGCTGGCTATCACAAAATAAAGAAAAATTTTGTTTTGTGATAGCTTTTATAATTAAACATTATGAGGTGATATAATGGATGAAGTAAGTAAAGAAGGTTTAAAAAAAGATATATATACAGAAAATGAATCTCTTCAAGATTTTTATGCAAATAAATTAAATGAAAATGATATAAAAATATTAAAATCATTAAATGAACAAACTAAATTTATAGAAGCTAATTTTTATGCTGATAATTTGCGTAAAATGGGATTTGAAATATCAAGTGATGCAATAGATATTTCTCTAAATAGTGAAGAAATTAATTCCTATAGCAAAGAATATATAAAAATAGAGAGAGATGGATTGTTTGGCCTTGCGTCTTTATTATCTTCAAGAATATACATTCCATGTGAATATGAAAAAATTGAAAAAAATAGTCAGTTTACATTTA
>JAAYQS010000199.1 GCA_012519155.1 Clostridiales bacterium | reverse complement strand
TCTTTTTCATTCATATAATTTTCCTCCTCTAATCTTCCAGTCTATCTATTCCATATTCTTTAGCAATTTCATGGTAAGTTCTTTTTTTTATTTATATACTTCATTAAATCCTCTACACATTGGATGGATTATTCCAGGAGCCTTATCTAAATCGTATATTTTACCGTGTAAGCTCCTACACTCTTCACATGTTTTACTATCTAAAGTTTCATTTCTTTTTATTTTTTTCACTCCTGTTTCTTTACAGAAACTTATAAAAGCTTCATTTTGACATCTACTAACTTCTGTGGTTACTAGCCTTTTGCTGTTATAAGCACTAGTATTAAATGTTTTCTCAATATCTTTTCTAATTTGATTAACATTTACTTTTCCTTTAAGAAAATCATTTACTTTTCTATGTAAGTGATTGGCAACTTCTTTTTCGTTACTCCAAATTCTTTTTGAAAAATGTTTTCCTTTAAAATTAGCATCTACAATTTTCTTAACATCCTTAAGCCCTTCATTATAGTGGTAAAAACTAAAGGTTTCTTTAACAACTTTAGATAAAATATCAGCAATGATTTTTTCTTGAGAAGCAGCTTGACCTTTAGATATATCAATTATTAAGTTAGACATTTTTTCATATTCTTTATCTCTTGTACTTTTATCCATAACCATAACATCATTAGCAATTGTATAGGTTAATAGTATATTAGCAACTTCTTGAAGTATTTTATCCCTATTAACCTTCTTTATTTTATAAATCTTTTTTAATTGCTTTTCAGCTAGATTATATAAACTTTCAATAAACAGCTCTTCCTTAGTCAACTTCATCACCAAACCTATCTAGATCTATTGGAATTTCTTCCCTCTGTTCTTTTTTAACTTTTTCAGCTTCGGCAACTTTATTGTTTATAAAGCTAAATAATCCTCTTGCTGTATCTTTAGAAATAATTCCTTCAGGAGTTTGTGAAAGCATTTGAGCAGTAGATAAATCATCTTGAGGAATATTAGGAGTATAAATAGCCTTAATATTCTTGTAATCATAATTTTTATTTTTCTTTAGATTTAAATATCTACATAAAAATTTAAGTCTATTTTTTATTACATTATAGTGAGCTTTCTGTTCAAGTTCACATTTATTCTCCAAAGCTATCAATCTAGATCTTAAGGCTATTCCGGATAAATTACTCTGCATTCTCTCGTTATGATTAATATGACAAGCTATTTGATACATTGTATCTATATATCTATCAATTGTGTTTTGAATAAAATTATCATTAATATTTTTAATCAACCAAGCAGCATCACCGTTACTAGAATCAGGAAACTGAATAATACCTAACGCCTTCATATCCTTAACCTGATCTTTGTCAATACTCGCATTCTTAAACAATAAGTAAGCATTCCTAAAATCACTTATCTCATTTCCTATATCTGATAAGTTAGTTTCAAGAGCATCCTGAAGTCCTTTAATATCCTTATATAAACTATCCTCATAATCTTCTTGAGTTAAATTTCCTATGCTTACCGGAACCTCTCCAAATATATGAGGTGTTGGATTAGATATTTGATTAAATTTATTATCAAAATGATAAATCAAGCTGTCAGTATAAACATCAATATAACTTATACTTTTATCAAATTCATTTGAAAATGCATGTATAAAAAATAAAACCTTACCTGAGTTATCCGTATAAGCATAACCTTCAGTAGGTTTTATAATCTTACTGCAAAAATCAGCATTTTCATCTAAATAATATAATTCATACACCCTGGTGAATATTAATAGGTATTTCATTAAATCACTATCATGCAATTCATCCCAATGAGCCGTATAATACTCTATATCATTAATAATATTATTATCATCATTTCTTGACTCGTAAGTAATTGGATTACCAACAGTATAAGAAACCTCTTCTTTAACAAACTTCTTTATATAATTTGTATTTATTTTAAGATTAGACCTTTCAGTTACAAATTTATATTTTCTTATTGCATCTGTATCACCCTTATAGTAACGATACATCTTTTCATAGGTATTTCGATAAACTCGATAAGTTCCATATACTTTTTTAACTAAATTCAGATGTTCTGAATTATTTAAATTTAACCCTTCTTTTTTACCTATTAATTTCTTTATTAAATCACTAAGTTTCACCTTCTCACCTCCTACAATCCCAATAATCTTCTATCTAATAATTCAACTTTTCCTACTTTTTTAATTTTATCGACTCTTAAGAAAAATTCTGCGGCAACGTCAGGAGCGTCATCATGGACACTATATTTCTGACCAGCAAAATCCATAATTTGTTTAATGAATTCTTCATCTTCACTGCAAAAAATAAATTCCCCACGATTTACGTAAGGAATTATAGTAGAAATCTTATCATCTTTGTTTTTTCGTTGAGTCTCATTTATGATTATTATTTTCCTGTGCTTTAAAATATTATGTTCTTTTAATTTCTTTTCAAGCTGATTTGCATCAGCTCCGTTAAAAGTATTTTTTTCAATAAATACATGAGTGATATCTTCATATTGCAATATTAACTCAATCATATGATCTACATATTTATCAAATTCTTGTCTTGCATTAATTTTAGCAAGTTCACCTTTTCTACAATATTTCAATTTATTATCAGCTGTTGAGCCTACCATATAGGCACTATAGTCATTTTTACGACCACCGCCTGCAGCTGGATCCACTATCAACATTGTTTTAATAAAATTATGATTTTCAATTTCTTCCCTAGTTTCAGTTCTAATAGTTTTGAACCACTTTTCGCCAATACTATCTACATCACCTTGAAC
>JAAYQS010000198.1 GCA_012519155.1 Clostridiales bacterium | reverse complement strand
TGAAACTCTTGTATAGCAAATTCTTTTGGTTTATAATTTTTACTCAAATATAATCACCCCTAAATATATTATATTACATTTGATTATATTTGAATATATTTTTAATAACTATTAATAATCTCCTTTTTTTAATGTGGCCTCAAATATTTGCTTCATTAAGCTTTCTGTTCTTTATCACTTACAACTTTGATAATTAATAATTAAGGATTAAAAATTAATAATTGAGGATATTTTTACTCCTACGTCGTAAAAATCTTAATATTATATTGTATGGGTGGACAAGCTCCATATTTCAGTGCCTACACAACAACCTATATAAAAATCTAATTATGCCAATGCTTTGTGACTAACTAAAATAATTATTAATTATCTCCTGTGGAGATTGGCTTTAAGCATCACGCAAAAGCCACTTAATTATTAATTCTTAATTTCAAAGCTAAATTTGTAGCCTAATTAAACTTTAAAGACCTAAACTAATAATTCTCAATTACCCAAATACCTTTTTAGCGACTTCAACTGATTCTTTTGCATCTTTACAATAATAATCTGCCTTTATAAGATCAGCTGTCTCTTGTGTAAGTACTGCACCACCTACAAATACTTCACCTTTGTATCCTGACTCATGAAGTGCTTTTATTGTATCTTCCATACTTTTAACTGTAGTAGTCATAAGGGCACTTAAACCTACAAGTTTAACATTTTCGTTTATAGCTGTTTCTACTACCTTTTCAATAGGTACATCCTTACCTAAGTCTAATATTTCATAGCCATAGTTTTCAAGAATAACTTTTACAATGTTCTTTCCAATATCGTGAATATCACCTTTTACTGTAGCTATTACAATTTTTCCCTTTGATATGTTTTCACTACTACTTTTTACTAAGTTTTCTTTTATAACATCAAAGGCTTTTTTTACCGTTTCTGCAGCTTGTATAAGTTGAGGAAGGAATATTTCTCCTTTTTCATATTTAGCACCTACAATATCAAGAGCTGGAATTAAATAGTTATTAACTACCTCAAGTTCATCTAATGATTCTAGAAGTTTTCTTGTAGCAGGTGCTGCTTGATCTTTTAAGCCCTTAACCACTATATATTTTATATCATCACTTTTTTCTTCTGATGAAGAATCATCTTTTTTTTGAGCTAGTGTAATTGATGGTCCATTTACCTCTGCACCTGCATACATTGAAATAAATTTATTAGAACCCTTATCAATATTATAAAGTACATTGTATGCATTTATTACATTCATCATTCCTTGTTTATTAGGATTCATAATTGGAAGAGTTAATCCATTTGCTAATGCTAATGAGAAAAATGTTTCATTAATTAAGTCTCTGCATGGCAAACCAAAAGATATATTTGATACACCAAGTACTGTGTTAACACCTAATTTTTCCGTAACCATTCTTACTGCTTTTAATGTTTCCTTTACCTTATCTTGTTCTGCTGATGCTGTAAGAACTAAACAATCTATAAATACATTTTTCTTATCTATACCATATTCCTTTGCTCTATTAACTATTTTTTCTGCTATTTTAAATCTTTCCTCTGCTGTTTTGGGAATTCCTCGCTTATCTAAAGTAAGACCTACAACACTTGCGCCATATTTTTTTACTATAGGAAGAATTCTATCTAATACTTCATCTTCACCATTAACAGAGTTTACAATAGCTTTCCCAGCATATTTTCTAAGACCAGCTTCAATAACATCACTATTAGATGAATCTATTTGAAGAGGTGTATCTATTACTGCTTGAAGTTCTCCTATAACATTTATCATCATTGCTTTTTCATCTATTTGTGGTAGTCCCACGTTAACATCTAATATATCAGCCCCAGCTTCAACCTGCTCAATGGCTTTTCCTATAATATAATCTATATTATTATCTATTAAAGCTTGCTGGAAAATTTTCTTTCCTGTAGGATTAATTCTCTCACCTATAACTTTTGGACTGTCAATTTTAACAACCTTTGATGGTGTACAGACAGCACTATCATTATTCAATTTCCTCTTTACTCTCTTGGTGGAATCTGCAATTTCCCTAAGGCCTTTAATAAATTCTGGGGTTGTTCCACAACAGCCACCTACTATACTTACACCAAAGCTTACAAATTCAGTTAATGTCTTTTTAAACTCAGCTGCAGTTAATTTATATGTTGTTTCACCAAATTCAATTACTGGAAGCCCTGCATTTGGCTGTGTCATAATAGGAATATTAGAAACATCAGTAATTCTTTTTACTATAGGTATAAGTTCATCTGGTCCAAGTGAACAGTTAACTCCTACTGCATCTACCCCAAGACCTTCTAAAGTTAAAACCATACTTTCTGGTGTACAACCTGTAAAAGTTCTTCCATTTTCTTCAAAAGACATAGTACAAAAAACAGGTAAATCTGAATTTTCCTTTACAGCAAGAATGGCAGCTCTTGTTTCCTGAAGATCTGTCATAGTTTCTACAATAAATAAATCTGCTCCAGATTTTACACCTTGGATAATTTGCCTTTTAAATATTTCATATGCTTCATTAAAACTTAATGTTCCCATTGGTTCTAAAAGCTGACCAATAGGTCCAATATCCTGTGCTATTAAAACGTCACGACCATTAATAGCTTCTTTTGCAATAGAAATAGCTGAATCTACAATTTCTTCTACTTCATATCCTGCTTCTTCAAGCTTTATTTCATTTGCTCCAAAAGTATTAGTTGTAATAACCATTGCACCTGCATCTATGTATTCTTCATGAATTTCCCTTAAAATATCCTTTTCCTTTATATTAAAACCTTCTGGGCATTCTCCAAGCTTTAGGCCCTTCTTTTGAAGCATTGTTCCCATAGCTCCATCAAATACTAATATATTATCCTTAATAAAACTTTTAACGTCCACAACTTATCCCCTCTCTTCTATAACTGCAATTTTCATAATTTTTGCAAACTTCGCAGCCTTTTTTATGCTGTTCGTATTTTTTATCTATAATGCCTACAATTGCTGTTACAGATTTTCTTGGCATTAAAAGATTATGCTTTGAAACTGTAAGTCCAATTAACTTTTCAGCATTTATACTTTTAATAAAGCTTCCTTGAATATCTAAAGGCAAATCACCATATCCAGGGCTATATCTAAAGGTAATTCCTTGCATTTTACTTATCATTTCTTCTTTTATTAAAACTTCGATTTTATCACATAATTCTTCTACTGCAGCTGTAGCACATGAATCTAAAATAACAGCTTTCGTTAAGTTTATTCTTTCATAATAAGATATTTTTTTTTCAATATTACGCCCAAGGGTTGCAGCAATTAAAATTACTTCCTGTGAATTTTTAAGATGCTCCTTTATGTCATTTCCTGTAAGCAAAAGATTAGTTCCTTCAATAAGTACTCCCGCATCCTTTAGCTCTATTTTATATTTATTAGCTAAATATTTAAGTTCAATTATATCTTCTGCTTCTTTTATTGTTTCATCAATGAGTTTTAGAAAAGAATCATCCATTTTTTGTTTCTTATAACCTAAATACCTAAGGACTTCATCCTTAGGTATCTTTATCTCTCTTATTTTATCCATTTATCTTACTATTCTCCATAAATATTAAGAGAAAACCCTTCTTTTAAAACTTTTTTAGCATATTCTTTAGCACCAAATAAAGACAAATCTCTATAATTGCCACATTGAATTTCATTAGCTGCTGGAATTTCTGTAGCATCCAATACTGTCTTTAAGCTGTCTTCAAGAGCAACCTTTACATCTTTTGGATCTATATCTCCAAAAATGCTCATGTAAAAACCTGTTCTGCAACCCATTGGAGAAAAATCTATAATTCCATCTAATCTTGTTCTTAATTCATGGGCTAAAATATGTTCAAGACCATGCATAGCAGCTGTACCGAATGCTTCTTTGTTAGGTTGAAGAAATCTTAAGTCAAATTTTGTTACTTTATCTCCCTTTGCGCCTTCTAAAACACAGCATTTTCTAACATAAGGTGCCTTAACCTTTCTGTGATCCAATTCAAAACTTTCTACTTTTTCCATTATAAACCTCCTGTTTTATTAAATACGTTATTTTTATGTCATATTAATGATATCTTATGTTAATGTTTTATAAATAGCAAAATTATAGAAATCGCACTAAATAAAAGACTTATTCCAAGAATACATGATACAACTTGATTTACACTAAGTCCTTTTTCTGCTAATCTAAAATGCATTTGACTTCTATCTGCTTGATATACTGGCTTGCCTTCACTAAATCTTTTAAATATTACAAAAATATTATCAAATATAGGTACAGCAAGTGCAAGTATTGGTATAAAAATACTTAAAACTGTTGCTTGTTTAAAAGCCCCATCTATTGCTATAATAGCTAATAAAAATCCTATCAAGTTTGCTCCTGAATCACCCATAAACACCTTAGCCGGATATTTATTATGCATAAAAAAGCCTAAAACTGATCCAGCTAAAACAAGTGACATAAAAGCCGAATAATTTTGTCCTAGTATTATGGCAGCAAAATAAAAAGTAAGTGCTGAAATAATTGAAATGCCACTAGCTAATCCATCCATACCATCAGACCAATTTATAACTGTAGTTACTCCAAAAATCCATGTTATTGTAAGTAAAAATTGAATCCATTCTGGAAGCAATATATATGTACCTGTAAAAGGATTATCAAATCCTTCAAATACGATTCCTGCTCTATAAACTAAAATAGCAGAAAATATCTGAACAATAAGCCTTGGATAAATTGGGAATTCCTTTTTCTTTGACTTAAAATAATCATCTACAAGTCCAATTAATAAAATAAGTGTACTTGATATAAAAATCCAAAAAGGCTCTTTAAAATTTTCAACAAAATTTTCTTTATCATTTGATATAAAAAGCAAAACAAAATATGTAATAAAAAATCCTATATATATCCCTATGCCACCAGAAAGTGGAATAGGGCCTCTATGCTTTTTTCTCTTGGTTGGCTTATCTGTAAATTCTTTCTTTTTAGCTAACTTCATTATAGGTGGAATAGTAAAATATACTATAACGAAAGAAACTATAGCTCCTATTATACTTATCATTATGACTCTCCTTATAATTTTACTTTTACCTATTTCGTATTATACTATTTAATCATCCTTAACGCAATGGTTACACTAATGTAAAATAAAAAAGCAAGACATAAAGTCCTGCTTTTTTATTTGCTAGCCTCTTTGTTCAATCATGCTCTTAACCTTCATAAGTCTAGTTGTAGCAGATCTGTCATTTTCATCTAGCTTCATTCTTATATATTTAATTGTCTATTGAAGTTGAGGAATTGTCATGTATTCAAGAGCATTAACTCTTCTTCTTGTCTTTTCTATTTCATCAGCCATAAGCTGGCAAGATTTTTCTACTTCGGCAAGTTCTAGAAGCTTTGGAAGTATACCATAAAGTTTTGCAATAGCATCATCAAGTTCAGATGAAGTATTTGCAAAACCATATGGATATATACTTCCTTCATCCCCTTCAAGCTCACGCTTAAAGTTCATAACAGGAACATTTACACTCATTACATTTTTTTCTCCTACTTCCACCTTTATGTGTTCTTTAGGATATGCAATAGCTTCTTCAAGGAACTCAGAACTCATTACAGCTCTTGCCATAACAAAGTCTTTTAATGAGCCTTCAAGTTGTCCTTCCACTTCTTTTCTAATATTATTATTATATTTAACTAGATTAATGAATTGCCTCATTAATTCATCTTGTTTATCCTTTAAAAGCTTGTGGCTTCTAGTAGATGTTTGAAGTCTTTTCTTTAGTCTAGTGAGTTCCATTCTTGTAGGGTTGACATTTAACTTTGCCATAAACTACTCTTCCTCTCTTGGCATATATTTTTCAAGATATTCGTCTCTAATTCTCTTAAGCTCTGACTTAGGAAGCATCTTAAGTAGTTTCCAACCTAAGTTAAGAGTTTCTTCTATAGATCTATTAGTATTGAATCCTTGAGAAACATATTCAAGTTCAAAAGCTTCAGCAAATTTAGCAAGCTTTTTATCTGTATCTGATAATGCAGATTCACCTAATATTGCTGATAATTCTTTTGCCTGTTTACCTTGAGCATATGCAGAGAATAA
This sequence comes from Clostridiales bacterium, assembly GCA_012519155.1. Taxonomy (GTDB): domain Bacteria; phylum Bacillota; class Clostridia; order Clostridiales; family Clostridiaceae; genus Clostridium. Next base: position 23,592 of record JAAYQS010000198.1, on the reverse strand, counting down.
TTGGTTCATTGTATCTGCATGATCCTCTCTAGTTTTTCCTTTACCAATACCTTTATCCTTAAGTCTTGAAAGTGATGGTAAAACATCTATTGGTGGCATAATTCCTTTTTTGTATAATTCTCTTGAAAGAATTATTTGCCCTTCTGTAATATATCCAGTAAGGTCAGGAATTGGATGTGTCTTATCATCTTCTGGCATTGTTAGTATTGGTATTTGAGTAATGGAACCCTCTTTTCCTCTAATTCTTCCTGCTCTTTCATATAATGTTGAAAGGTCAGTATAAAGATATCCAGGATATCCTCTTCTACCTGGTACCTCTTTTCTTGCTGCAGAAATTTCTCTTAATGCTTCTGCGTAGTTTGTAATATCTGTCATAATAACAAGAACGTGCATTCCTTTTTCATATGCTAAATATTCAGCAGTTGTAAGAGCCATTCTTGGAGTAGCTATTCTTTCAATAGCTGGGTCTGATGCTAAATTCATAAATAGAACTGATCTATCAATGGCACCAGTCTTTTTAAATTCATCAACGAAAAATTCAGCTTCTTCAAATGTTATACCTATTGCAGCAAACACAACTGCAAACTTAGAATCAGAATTTAAAACTTTTGCCTGTCTAGCAATTTGTGCTGCAAGCTTAGCATGTGGAAGACCTGAAGCTGAGAAAACCGGAAGCTTTTGTCCTCTAACTAATGTATTAAGTCCATCTATGGCAGATATTCCTGTTTGAATAAATTCAGATGGGAAATCTCTAGCAACTGGATTTATAGCTTCACCATTTATATCTCTTCTTTCTTCTGGAATTATATCAGGACCTCCATCATTAGGTCTACCCATTCCATCAAAGACTCTTCCAAGCATATCTTCTGAAACACCAATTTCAAGTGGTCTTCCTAAAAATTTAGCTTTTGTTCCTTTTAAGTTTATTCCTGTTGAACCTTCAAAGATTTGTACCATAGCTTTTGTTCCATTAACTTCTAGTACTTTACCTCTTCTCTTTTCACCAGTATGCATTTCTATTTCAACTAGTTCATCGTATTTTACGCCTTCAACACCTTCAACAACCATTAAAGGGCCAACTACTTCTGTAACTGTTTTATATTCCTTAAGCATCTTGTACCCCTCCCTTGTTGATTAATTCATCTACTTGCGCTTTTAAATCTTCAGCTACTTTATCAATTTTTGCTATGTCTTTTTCTTCTACATACTTACATCTTGCAATTCTATCTCTAATTTCTTCAAGACCTAAGATTTCATTTAAGTATACTCCATTTTCTAAAGCTCTTTCTGCTTCGCGCTTAAATTCAATTATAACTTTAAGCATTTTATATTGCTTTTCAAGAGAAGTATAAGTATCTATTTCATGGAAACCATTTTGTTGAAGATAGTCTTCTCTTATTGACTTAGCAACTTCAAGCTTTAATCTATCTTTTTCAGATAATGCATCTATACCTACAAGTCTAACAATTTCTTGAAGGTTAGCTTCATCTTGTAAAAGAGACATACATTCTTGTCTAAGTTCTGCCCAATCTTTATGAACATTTTCATCCATCCATTCATCAATTTCTTCTTGATATAATGAATATGAATTTAACCAGTTAATTGATGGGAAGTGTCTTTGATAAGCAAGTTGTGAATCTAATCCCCAGAATACTTTAACTATTCTAAGAGTAGATTGTGTAACTGGTTCAGAAATATCTCCTCCTGGAGGTGATACAGCACCAATTGCAGTAATTGCTCCTTCTCTTCCATCTTTACCAAGGCAAACTACCTTACCAGCTCTTTCATAGTAATCAGCAAGTCTTGATCCAAGATATGCTGGATAACCTTCATCACCAGGCATTTCTTCAAGTCTACCAGACATTTCTCTTAATGCTTCTGCCCATCTAGATGTAGAATCTGCCATAATTGATACAGAATATCCCATATCTCTAAAATATTCAGCTATTGTAATACCAGTATATATTGATGCTTCTCTGGCAGCAACTGGCATGTTTGAAGTATTTGCTACAAGTACAGTTCTCTTCATTAAGCTTTGGCCTGTTTTAGGGTCCTTTAATTCTGGGAACTCATTTAAAACGTCAGTCATTTCGTTACCACGTTCACCACAACCAACATAAACAACTATTTCTGCATCTCCCCATTTAGCTATTTGGTGTTGTACAACTGTCTTACCAGCTCCAAATGGTCCTGGCACTGCTGCTGCTCCACCTTTAGCAACTGGGAAAAATGTATCAATAACTCTTTGTCCTGTAGTCATAGGAGCTTTTGGATTTAATTTCTTTGCATATGGTCTACCTTTTCTTACTGGCCATTTTTGCATTAATTTAACTTCTTTTTCACCTTTTTCTGTTTCAACAGTAGCAACTACTTCTTCTACTGTATAATCACCAGATGGTGCAATTGTTTTTATTTTACCTGAAATACCAAAAGGCACCATTATTTTTTGTGTTACAACTTCTGTTTCTTTTACAGTTCCAACTACATCTCCTGGCTCTACTTCATCTCCTACTTTTGCAGTAGCAACAAAAGGCCATTTCTTTTCTCTATTAAGTGATGGAACTGAAACACCTTTTGTTAAGAAACTAGAATGTGCAGCTTCCATAAAAGCATCTAGTGGTCTTTGTATTCCATCAAACATTGATTCTATAAGACCTGGTCCAAGCTCAACGCTAAGAGGTTCTCCTGTAGTAATAACAGGGTCCCCAGGTCCTATACCTGAAGTTTCTTCGTAAACTTGGATTGAAGCCTTATCGCCTCTCATTTCAATAATTTCACCAATAAGTCCTTTATCTCCAACTTTACAAACATCGTATATATTTGCTTCGTCCATTCCTTCAGCAACTACCAAAGGTCCTGAGACTTTAATTATCTTTCCGGTCCTCACCTTACCAACCTTCCTTCTTATAAAATATTAACGCCTACAGCTTTTTCAACATTATCGCTTATTCTTTGCATACCTATATTTAATGATCCTTGATTACTTGGAATTAATATTACAGCTGGAAGTGTCATTCTATTGTATCTTTCAATAGTTTCTTCTATATCCTTAGCAATTTGCTCTGTTACAAATATAACTGCATAATCACTAGCTGCCATTTTATCGATATTTTTCCTTGCTTCCTCTGGAGAAAGTGAAGGGTAAACATCAATTCCAAGTGCTTTAAATGCTAAAATTGAGTCTTTATCTCCAACTACACCTATTTTTTTAAACATAAATATCACGCAGCCTTTCTCTAATAACCTCAGGTGAAATATTATTAAGTTTACCAACCATAATAATTCTAACTACTTTAATTTCAGTTTCTTTAGCGTAAATATAAGCTAGTAGAGGTTCACCTCCAAAAGGAATAAATTTAGCTTCTTTCATTATTGTCATTATGTAGTTATCAACTAACTTTTCTATTAAGCTTGCAGAAGAATTTTTAATATAATCCTCTACTCCATTTTTTAGTAGCTCTACATAATCTGTATATGCAAGCTTACTAGGAATATTTTCTGTAGCATCATTTAAAAGTGCTACTAAAGTATCATTATCAATTTTTCCGCCATCTATTACAACTGAAAGTAAGAAATCTCTTCCCTTTTTTTGTTTTTTTATTCTTAAAAGGCTCTTAATATTAGTTAAATCAATTAAAGCTTCAATATACTTATTAACAAATTTATCATCTAATTTTTTTGCAATATCCTTCATTTCTTCAAACATATATTTATCTAATATAATGTCTATTCTTTGAGGATCTTTTTTAGATTCAAAATCTGAAATTGCTTCTTCTAAAGCTTTTCTCATATTACCATTAAAATCCGAAAAATTACTATTTTCAATAGATGTTTTCATCTTTTGAAGATCATCTCTTCCCATATTTATTAGCATATAAGAAAAATCTTCCTTAAGAAACATACCTTTTAAAATAACTTTTGCATTATGGTAAGTATATTTCATACTCATAATATCAACAAGCTCTTTCACTGGAGACATATCATATGCTTCATGATAAATTCTTTTAAGCTCTGCAGATAACATTTCTTCATAATCTTCTGCTCTTTTAACATTTGTCATAACATTTCCATATTCTGTTTCATGAAGCACTTTTATCGCTTCGTCAGCAGAATCTGAATCTATCATTCTATCTAACTTGGCTTTATCAAGGAGTCTAGTTTCTAATACTCTAAGTCTTGATATAACTTGAGTAAACTGTTTTCCATCCATTACCTTTCCTCCTTAACTAAATAATACTTTAGCCACTTCAAACTCTAATTCTTCCCTTAAAGAACTTACTAAAGCTTCATAAGTATTATTTATTTCTATTCCGGCTTTTTCCAAAATGAATCCACCTTTAAAGCTTCCATTTTCAGTACTTAAAGATATTTCACCTTTCTTACCCTTTGATTTTAAGCTTTTATTTATGTCTCCTAAAACTGAATCAGTAACCATTTCTTTACCTGCATCATTTAGGATTAATTTTTCATCACCATCTATATCTAAATTTAAGATAGTATCTTTTATAAATTTAACTTGCACATCTTTATCTAATGAAGATAATTTATCTACACTTTCTAAAAAGACATCTGCAATTACTTCTTGCTTTGCTTTTAGCTTTTCATTTCTAGCAGTAAGCTCAGCACTAGATATTGTTCTTTCTTTTCTAGTAGCTGCTTCGCTTTTAGCTTTTTCAAGAATTTCCTTTTCTAAAGCCTTTGCTGAATTTTGCTTCTTTTGAAGAATTTTTTCCTTTTCTTCTGAAGCTTTAGCTAAAATCTCTTCTTTTTTTGCTTCCGCATCACTTAAGATTTTGGAAGTCAAATTATTTATATCTGACATAGCTAATCTTCTCCAATCTTAGTAATTTTGTTTTTAACTTTCTTTAATTTAAACTAGAAAGCTTTTGTTACTAATATTATTGATACAACGAATCCAATAAGTGCATATGTTTCAACCATTGCTGTTAAAACTATACCTTTTGTATTGTGTTCTGGTTTTTTAGCTAAAATTTGAACAGATGCTGCAGCACATCTACCTTGAGCAATACCTGAGAAAAGACCACAGATAGCTATTGGAAGACAAGCTAAGAATAAGTAAATACCATATGATAATTCAGTTTGTGATGATAATTTTCCAAGTGCTAAAAGACCAACAACGAATCCATAAAGACCTTGTGTACCTGGTAATAATTGAAGAATTAATGCTTTACCGAATTTTTCAGGTTGTTCAGTTAAAAGTCCAGTAACAGCTTCACCAGCAAGACCAACACCCTTTGCAGAACCTATACAAGCCAAACCAACTGCAAGTGCAATTCCTAGTGCTCCAAAAATAAATCCTCCGTTATTTTCCATAAAATATTGTATCCATGTTGTTATTTCCATTTTGTAATCCTCCTAATCTTAATTAAAAATTATTTTATTATTTCTTCTTTTTTTGTATTAATATATTCATTCTTTGCTTTAAATGGAGTGAAATCTTTTCCTCCACCTTCGTAGAACTTTCCAAAATATTCAACATATTGTAATCTACAAGTGTGTACATATGCACCAAGTAGTGACAATCCTAAGTTAAATATATGACCAAAAACTAAAATTAATGGTGCAAATAAGAACATTGCAACTCCAGGAATCATTCCAGCCATCATATTAAATGCTGCTGCAAGTGAACCACCAGATAATCCAAGGGCCATAAGTCTTGTATATGAAACAAGATCTCCTATATAGCTTGTAATTCCATATAATTCATATGCTCCTGATCCTATTTGAGCAACTTTTGATTTTGCTCCCCTACCGTTAGTTAAAACTATTGTTCCCATACCAATAACCATTAATACAATTCCTATGTTTTTTGCAATTGCTGGAAGTCCAAGCAACATAGAACCTAATAATAGTCCTGTACCAATTAGTGCAAAATACCAAGAAAATACATCATAAAATGCATCTTTTACTTTACCATCTCTAATAAGCATATATGCCTTAATTCCAAGTCCAACAAATATTTGAATTGCACCAAATACTATTGATGCTATTAATACAGTATTTATGTCATTTGTTTGTGAAATATGTCCTGGTATTGGAAGTTCAACACCAAATACTGTTCCATATATAAGACCAAAGCCAAATATAGGGAAACCTAAATAAAAGAAAAATTTAGCAAATCTTCTCTTAGATTCATCAAATTTAAAGAACTTAAGTGCTAATCCAACAACTATAATTTCTAATAGTCCATATCCCATATCTGCAACCATCATACCAAAGAATAAAAGATAAAATGGTGTAAGAAGTGGTGTAGGGTCTATTTCATTATACCTTGGAGTACTATACATTTTAGTTATGTCTTCAAAAGCACTATTAAGCTCATTATTTTTAAGCTTTACTGGAACAATTCCAGATTCAATATCTTCATCAGTAACTTCACTAAAATCAATATAGTAATCTTCACCTAAAACTTCCTTTAATAAAGATACAAAGTTTTTATTTTCTTCTGAAGGAAGCCATCCTTTTATAATAACTACATTGTTAGTTCTTAAGAAATTATCTACTGCATTTTTTCTAGTTACAATATTTTCATAGTATTCGCAAATTAACTCTAATGTATTCACATCTTCATCAAAAGATGCTAATTCTTCTTTTACAAAGAATTCTTTAGATTTAATTTTTTCAATACTATCCATATTGTTTTGAATAATTTCAATAGGTTTTTCCTTAAGGGTAGTTTTAAATGGACTAAATCCAAAACTCCTAAGCTTTTCTTCTAGTTCTTCTTTTTGGTCCTCATTACACATGCTTAAGAAATATACATCTTGATCATTTTCACTTACTATTTCAATATAATAATCATCAAAATGAGCAAGTTCATCCATATATTGTTTTGGAATACTTCCAAAAAATACAGGAGTTTTAAGATCATTTAAGCTTTCTAATGGTGCATCAAAATTTTCAATTAATTTAAGACTTTCAATCTCTGTTTGAAGTTTTGACTTTTCACTTTCAAGTGCAGCTAATTCATTTTCTTTATCCTTAACCTTTGAACAGATTTCATCAAAAGGTGAATTAAGTACTGCCTTTTCAAGTTCCTTTAATGTAAGCTCTCTTTTTCCTTCTCGCATTGACTTAATCATTGATTTTTGAGGAACATACTCTTTTAAAAACTTAAGAGTAGATTTAGCCTTAGATAATTTTTCTTCACATTTTTCATAACTTGAACCAGCATTATCAAAATCCAAGCCTTCATATTCTTCATTTACATTTTCTTCATTTAGAACTTCAGATTGAAGATCTGTAAATTCTACTTCTGAAAAATCTTGAAGTTTTTCTAAAAGCTCAGCTCTTTGGGATTCAAATGCAAGCAATGTGAATTTGTTCATCTTAACTATTGCCATTTACTTTCACTATCCTCTCAATAATTAAATTAATTGCTTTACTCTTTTGGCTTTCATCTGTGTTTAAAATTGCTTTTGCATCTTCAGAGCCTTTTGCAATTATAGGTTCAGCCTGTTTTTGCCCTTCGTTTATGGCTGCTTTTATCATTTTATCTGATTCTTCTCTAGCGCCATCTAAAATTGCTTCGTATTGTTTCTGAGCTTCTTTATGTGCATCAGATACAATAGTTTTTGCTTCCGCATTTGCATTTTTTATAATATCAGTTGCTTCTGCTTCAGCTTTTTTTACTTCTTGTATTGCTTTTAATGCCAAAATATCACCACCTTTTCATAGACTGTGCATTTTCTAAAGTAAAGCACTTTAGCTTTTCTTACTTATAGAATGTATTAAAAAGTAATTAATATCTTTTGTTTTAGATTACTTGATTATGTAGTATTAATTACTTCTTATATCACATTATACACACTCCAAATATTTTTTTCAATATTAAAAGAATATATTCCTTTAAACTTTTCTTTTATTTTAAGTTCAACATTCTTTGGCACCCCTCCTTTTAAGAAGTCAGGTATTCCTCTTCTTTTGTTATAATTTAAATAATCATATTTAATAATATCTATTAAATATTCTTCCTCTCCTTTTAATATTTCCTTATTAAAGTCTAAAAATACCTTGTAATATTGTGTATTTCAAATATTGCTATTAAAGTAACCCTTTTCCTCAAAAAAATCACCTAAATAAATAGAAAAAATCAAAAGGAGTATCAAATTTATAATAGAAAAAATGAAATATATTATTAAATTTTTGACTGTTATAATACTTATCGACTACTTTTTCAACTCTCTTAAGTATTAAAATTTTAAAATATTAAATTTTATTTGCCTTAAGTATTTTATATGGAGGATATAGGTAATATTCTATACCATTTTTTTGCCTCTAAAAGCATCTGTGATCCCTTTAATAGCTTTAAAAAAAAGTTGTATTTCATCTGGTTTTATTAAAAACCATCATCAAAATAATTTACAAAAGATTTAAATTTTTCCTCTATTTCATTAATAGAAAACTCCCTTATTTTAGAATAATAAGGGAGATCTTTTGTGAAGGATTATAAATATCTTACAGCTAAATTGCTGTGAATATACTGCAATTTAATTGCAGCAAGTAGAATTTTCATAAATATCTAATCCTCTTAGTTTATAATTTTTCTTTTATATAAAGTTTATAATTTTCTTGTTGCTTTTATATAAAACATATCTTCCCAAACTTTTTCTTCGTTTATTACAAAATATTTTGATAAAATCTTTTCTACATCTTTATAGTTAAATTCAATTAATGGATTTAAATTTATAACATCTGTTTCTTTAAATGTCTTGTTTGGCATTTTTATTTTAACTTTACTATTTACTATCTTACCCCTTTCTTTATTTATATCCCACAAATATATTTTACCATCTTTCTTTAAATATTGGCTAGCCTCTTTTATTATACACTCTCTTTTTCTATTACTCCATACTTCATTTAAATTAAAGAAAAAAGTACAAATATCGTAGCGTCTTTTTAGCAAAATATCTTTGTTATTTTCATCAACATAATCTACTGATATTTCATCTATAACATCTTTGGATAAATTATAAATTATTCCTGCTTTATCGCTAGTAACATCAAGAACATCTCCGTTGATGGCAACATAATCCATATTTATTATTAATGTTTTTTCCATTTTTTCACCCACCTATAAGTATTATTATTTTTTAATATTTGTATCTTGTATGTTATATATTTTAATTCTTATGCACTGTTATAAATAACAGTGATGAGAAACATTTTCACAAAATTCTTTTACCATTATAAATAACAATGCTTTCACTATTTAGAAGTAGTTTTTAAAAGCTTGTAAATAGCTATAATTATTAAAATAGCTGAAAGTAATGTGATGAAAATCCATATATTTCTTGGTATATAAAAATTGCTAGGATTTTCCTTTTGCGAAATCTTGTATATATATCCTAAATAGCTATCCATTATATAGAATCCCTTATTATAATAAACTATATCTTTAATATCACTTTTATTTGTAACAGTCACTATATCATTTAAACTGCCAGTTTTGCTCAACACTTTAATTTTTTTGGAGCTTTTATCAAAAAACACTATACTATCTTTTTCAAAAATATTACCATCCTTATCAATAGCACATGATTTTATAGTATTTTGTTTATCTGACACAAATAAAGGAGCATTTGCTTTTTCAGAAGTTTTTGATTCTAAAAGTAATATTGGTTTTACAAGATTTCCTTCATTGTCTTGAAACCTTGGAGATTCAATGTAATCTCCACCTGAATAATCAGGGAATCCATACCAAATACCCTTTTTTATCTCATATATATAATCACAATCATCATTTATTGGCCTCAGTCCTTCATTACTCATTCCTTGCACAGCTGCATATATTTCACCCTGACTGTTTACATCAATACCTGTTATTGCTCTTATACCACTTGCATAAAGTTCTAATTTTTTTGTATCTTTATCAATTAAATATATAGCTGCATTTCCAATACTTTGTCCATCTATTTTTTCACCTACTATACCTTTTATCCCAGGTCTTTTACAATAAGTAATGTCTTCACTATCCCCAAAATTATTTCCATTTAAAGTTATATCTATTGGAGGTATTTCAAAATTAGGTCCTTCTGAAACTCCAGAATTGGTACATGCACCAATAGCTAACCCCATATTTCCATTAACCAAAAACAACTTTCTGTCAACATTGTTACCGCTTAAAGGAATATTTTCCAAATAATCTTCAATATCTAAATTTTCTAAATCAAGCTTATATAAAGTAGTTTTAGAAATAAAATAAAGCTTATTATCATTATATAAAATATCTTCAATATCATAATTTCCATTTGAAATAACATTTTTTTCTTTTCCTTCAGGCGTTATTAATTTAATTTGAGTCCTTTTGGCCACATAAATATTATTACTATTATCTATTTCAAGGCTTACACCATTTTTCATGTTTTTATTAATAATTGTACAATCCATATTATCAGTTACTATTTTCATATTATAAATAGATACCACATTATATATTCCAAGTCCAAATAATACTATAAGTAAAAAAACTATAATTACTTTTAAGTGTTTTTTCATATTTCCTCCAAAAATAATGCTTTATTTATTTATATTTTTATTTCAGAAAAATATAACATTTATTTTACATATACTTATAAATTTAATCTAACAATGTTATACTATTTTTAAAGAAATCAATAAAAAGGAGGACTTAACTTGAAAGATAGTAGATACACACAACTTGCCAAAAATTTAATTAATTATTCATGCAATTTGCAACCTGGAGAAAAAGTATTAATTGAAGGAATAGGTGATTGCCTGCCCTTAGTTAAAGAACTTATAAAAGAAGCCTATAAAGTTTCTGCAATACCATTAGTTACATTAAAAAATAAAGAAGTTGACAGAGAACTTCTAATGGGCGCTACTAAAGAACAACTTGATCTTATGGCTAAATACGAAAGTGAGAGAATGAATGACATGGATGCCTATATCGGCATAAGAGCTGGTAATAATACTGCTGAAACATCTGATGTTCCATCTGACAAAAACAAATTATATAATATGCATTTTGCAGAACCAGTTCATGGTAAAATAAGAGTTCCAAAAACAAAATGGGTAATTCTTAGATACCCAAATGGTTCTATGGCACAATCAGCTAATATGAGTACAGAAGCTTTTGAAGATTTCTATTTTGATGTATGCAATTTAGATTATTCAAAAATGTCAAAAGCTATGGATAAACTAGTTGATTTAATGAATAAAACTGACAAAGTTAGAATAACAGGAAATGGAACAGATTTATCTTTCTCAATTAAAGATATTCCAGCTATAAAATGCTCAGGAGAAATGAATATTCCTGATGGCGAAGTATATTCTGCCCCTGTAAAAAATTCTGTCAATGGTACAATTTGCTATAATACTCCATCTCTTCATGGTGGTTTTACTTATGAAAACATTAAGTTAACATTTAAAGATGGCAAAATAATCGAAGCAACTGCTAATGATACACAAAAGATTAATGAAGTTTTTGATATGGATGATGGAGCAAGATATGTAGGAGAATTTGCCCTAGGTGTAAATCCATATATACTAACTCCAATGAAAGATATATTATTTGATGAAAAAATATGTGGTTCTATTCATTTTACACCTGGTAGTTGCTATGATGATGCATATAACGGCAATGAATCAGCTCTTCACTGGGATCTTGTATTAATTCAAAGAAAAGAATATGGTGGTGGAGAAATCTACTTTGATGATGTTTTAATAAGAAAAGATGGAATTTTTGTAATTCCTGAACTTGAATGCTTAAACCCAGAAAACTTAAAATAAAAATAGGCAAAATTTCATTTCTACTAGGTGCACTTTAGCACCTAGTTTTTTACTTATATATTAAAAATTTCATTGTATATTTAATTATCAAATAGAATAAACTAATGTATAATCAAGTTTTAGGAGTGAATATTTTTGCCAAAAAATATTGATATAGCCTCAAATAGAAAAAATTCTACTACCATTCCAAAAAACAAAGTCTTAAAAGATGCTAAAGTCATCAAAGATGCTAAAGTCATCAAAGATGCCAAAGTCATCAAAGATGACTTTTTAAAAAATTCCTTTTTACTTACTACTTCAAATATAACAACAGGAATTTTAGGTTTTATTTTTTCAATATATCTTTCTCATATATTAGGTGCTGAAGGCATGGGGTTATATAACCTTGTTATGCCCATATATAATTTATTTATATGTATAATGTCAGCAGGTGTATCTGCCTCAATTTCACAGATATCCGCTGTTTATTCAGAAAAAAAACAATTCACCAATTTAAGAAAAACTATCAAAACAGTTGCATTTTTTAATTTTTTATGGGGAATTTTAGTAGCAATTTTAGTGTTTGTATTTGCCCCTTATATTGGGGAATATGGAATAAAGGATATACGTACTATAAATTCTATTAAAGTAACATGTCCTGCAATGATATTTATTGCTCTTTCAAATATTTTAAAAGGATATTTCTGGGGTACATCAAAAATAGTATTTCCAGCTTCAATAGATATTTTAGAAAAAGCTCTTAGAATATTAACTGTAGCTATTTTAATATTTGCATTTAATGCTACTGATTTAACTTTGCTTGTTACATTATGTTATGTAGCCTTGTGTCTTGGAGAACTTCAAAGTTTAATTCTACTATTTTTGTACTACAAACACATTCAAAAATCTATACCTCATACAAATGAAAGGCCTGAAAGACGTTCTCAACTTCTATTTAATGTTTTAGCTCTTTGTCTCCCTTTAACTCTTAATGGATTTTTAAGTAATATTTTCAATACCATGTCTACATTAGTTATTCCTAGATGTTTAAATTATGCTGGTTTTTCACACACTGAAGCTTTATCTATGATTGGAAAATTTACAGGTATGGCAATGATGATTATAGGAATGCCACTTATTGTTGTAAGCTCTATTAATACACTTTTAATCCCTGATCTTTCTCAAACTATAAGTAAAGGAAATTACTATAGTGCATCAACAAGAATAAGGAAAGTAATGAAAGTTGCCTTTATTTTAGGACTAGCAACTTCCGTTGTTTGCTTTTTAATTCCAGATGAACTTGGCCAAATATTTTATCAAAGAAATGACCTTGGAAATTACATAAAATATGCAGGACTTTCTGCCCCGATTTTCTTTGTATCTACAACAATGTTTGGAATATTAAATGGCATAAATAAACAAGGTATAATTCTTAGAAATTCAATAATCGTTGCAATATTGGAATTAATAGGTTTGTTTCTATTTACCTCAATCTCCTGGATTAATATTTATGGTTATGTTATAACACTTTTCTTAACTTCCATTGTAAGTGTAATAATAAATTTATATGAAGTAACTAAAAATATAGATATTGATATATCACTAACAAATGTAATAATTTATATTTTACTTTCAATTTTAACCTATTTTATATTAAATATTTTAATATCTAAATTTGTACACCCTTTAAATTTAACTTGGAGTCTTCTTATTATTGCTTTAACTTTTGGAATATTCATATTTTGGGGCAAATTTGGAGAAAGTTAAACTTCTCCATTTGCCAATATATCCATTTAGATTATTAAATTTTATCTTTATTATAATACCAAAAAGCTAATATATTATATAAAGATGACAATATTGATATAAAATCACTATTATAAAATTTCTTTGGTACATATTTATTAGAAGTTTCAACATGAGCTGATTTATTACCAAAAACTCTAGACATATGAAGGTACTGAATAATCCATGGTGCTAATATGTCTTTACTTGAAAGTAAATTTAATATAGAACTTAAATCATACTTAATTTTAAAAATATTAAGATTATGCTTGCTAGCCACACTTTTTGCGATTATTTCACTTATTTTTCTAGAGTTTATAGCAATACTGTTAATTGATAAGGAATCAACTTCATCTAATTCACTTTCAATTATTCTTAAAATATACTCCAGTTCCTTATATTCCCCACTTTTAAATATATCAGAAATAATTTCTTTAATGCTAACTATCAACGACTCAATTACAACAAGACTTCCTTGCTTATAATAAGTTCTTCCTAAAGTTTTTTCAAAAGCTTTATTCCAATTTCCTTCTTCTGTTTCTCTTAAAATGTAAAAATTTAAAACCTCTGTGTTTTTACTTTCCTTTAAAAGTTTTATGGCATATTTCAATAAAATTTTTATACTTTCATAATAATCTATGTTTTTATTTCCTTCAATTATAGGCAACGAAATACTTTCAAATACATTATCATTAAACTCCAAAGCCTTAATTGTAGCAAATATTGCTCTTATATTTTTATCATAAGTTGATAATTTATCTTTCTTCTCAGAAAAAGTTGGAATTCTAGCCATAAGAAATCCCTGTCTTCTTTCTTTATTTTCTTGTTTTTCCCTCCAATAATGCATACTTACACCATTCATTATCATACTTACATTTCCCTTGCCTTGAAAATTAACTTTATAAACTTTTTTCAAAGCTTCATAAACTTCTCCTTCTATTGGTCTATTGTTATCTGCATGAGTTGAAAAAACTATAAGATCAGCTTGTGTTTCACTTATATCTTCTCTAATAAGATTAATAGTTCTATTACCGTATATTGTATCAATATTACATGTATTAACTACCATTTTCATAGGAATTCCTCCTTCCTTTACTTGCTAAATTTTTAATTCTACATTTTGCCTAGTAATACCTTTATATATTATATTAACTTTCCTTAAATTATTCTTATATTTATGCAAAAGTAAACTTTTTATTAAAAGAATTAATATTTTCTTATAGGTATTGACCACTATTATTGTATATGATAAAATTAAATATTTGATTTTTACAGATATTTTATGATATAATACATACATAACAAGAAATTATATAGTAAAAATATTAGGAGGTGCCATACTTGTTTAATATAGGAGATAAAATAGTTTATCCAGTACAAGGGGTAGGAGTTATTGATTTAATTGAAGAAAGAGAATTCAAAGGTGAAATGCAGGATTTTTATAAAATCCATTTAATTAGTAATTCTTTAAAGGTAATGCTTCCATCTAATCGTGTTAAAGATTCTAACATAAGATTATTAAGTGATACATCAACTGTTGATAAAATTTTTGACAACATATCTTATTTTGCTTCTAGCGCAAAAAATACTACATATGCAAATTCCAAAGAAAGAATCACTGAAAATACTTCAAAAATGAAATCAGGTACTTTAAAAGATTACATGGAGGTTTTATTCGATTTATCACATGTTAAAAAAGAACACACTTTAAATTCAAGCGAAACACAAATGTTAAACAATGTAAGAAAGCTTGTTATTGACGAAATAAGTATTGTTAAGGATATTTCAAATAACGAAGCAGCTGATATGTTAGATAATTCATTAAAATTAGCATAAAAGGTGAGATAATGATTTTTATCTCACCTTTTATTTTATAAAATAAATTTATTATCATAAAGAATTTTAAAAAAAGTAATAAGCCTATTATATAAGGGTTCTGCCTTTTCTTTAAATTTTTCTCTAACAAGCATAGCTATATCATTTATATTTCTTTTACCATCAATATTAAGCCACACAAAGCTAGATAATTCGTCTAACCTTATATAACTTTTTTTAGGTCTTTTAAAAAATTTTTGAGCTATCTTATCAAAAAATCCTTTTCGCTCTATTTCTAGTATTACAATATTCTCCTTGACACTCCAGCTTATTTTTTTATTTCTAGTAGGAATTAATTCAAGGCAATTGTCTTTATTTCTACTTTTAAAACCCAAAATTGCACTCACCTTCTAAAATTACTTTAAAATCCACAAAATTTGTGCATTTCATAAATAATTATAAATTTTATTAGACTTTATTTTCTTTAGAACTCCTATTATCTTTATGCCATATAGTAAACATAAATAACGACAATATTAAAAGTGCAAAAGCAACTATACCACCAATATTTCCAAAATTAATTATTGAAGATATATCGATTAATTCTGACAATGGTACATCCTTAATTTTTACAATAGCAAATACTGCAAGCAATATACCTATTAACCCTTCACCTGCAATAAGCCCTGAAGTGTATAAAAGACCTCTATCAACAATATCTTTTCGTTTTTCTTCTGTTATTTTCTTTTTCTTTTCAAAATATAGTCTAATTAATCCACCTATCATAATTGGTGTACTTAAATGTATTGGTAAATATAATCCTACTGCAAAAGCCAATACTGGTATACCTAAAACTTCAACAGCAATAGCTATTCCTGCACCTGCAAACACAAGATTCCAAGGAAGATTAGCTTCCATAACACCTTCTACTACCATTTTCATAAGCATTGCTTGTGGCGCTGGAAGTTCAGTAGATCCATATCCCCAAGCTGCATTTAATAGATATAAAACTCCACCTATTGTAAGAGCTGATACTGTAATTCCAATAAATTCTCCAATTTGTTGATTTCTAGGAGTAGCACCTACTATATATCCAGTTTTTAAATCTTGAGAAGTATCTCCGGCAATGGCAGCTATTATACATATAATAGATCCTATTGCCATGGCACCTATCATTCCTTCTTTTCCTACAGTTCCAGTAGCTTTTAAGACGATAGTTGAAATTAACAAAGTAGCAATTGCCATTCCTGATACTGGATTGTTGCTGCTTCCAACTAATCCAACAAGCCTAGAGGATACTGTAGCAAAGAAAAATCCAAATACAGCAATTATTAATGCCCCCATAAATGACACTGGTATAGTTGGTACAAGGGCTATTATAAGCATTATTAAAACAACTAATATAATAACTATATTCATAGGAATATCTTTATCAGTTCTAATTAATCCATTTTCTTTATCTTTATTAGTATAATCCTTTAATGCCTTTTTAAATGTACTTATAATTAAAGGTAAACTTTTAATAAGACTTAATATACCACCTGTAGCAACTGCACCTGCTCCTATGTATCTCAAGTAATTACTCCAAAGTCCGAAAGTATCAAGCTGACTTATTGGGATTTCAGCTGGAAATACTACTGCATTTCCTCCAAAAAGACTTATAACAGGCAATATAACAAGCCAACCTATTATACCACCAGCAAACATGTATCCTGCTATCTTAGCACCACATATGTATCCAACACCTAAAAGCGCTGGAAGTACATCCATACCTACAGCAGAACCCTTGTAGCTATTAATTTCATGGTGTACTTCACTAGGAAATATTTTCAAACCATCAGTTATAAATTTATATATTGATGCAATTGAAAGCCCAGCAAAAACTGCACTTGCTTTAGAGCCACCCTCTTCCCCTGCTAAAAGAACTTCTGCACAAGCCGTTCCCTCTGGATAAGGTAAAACTCCATGCTCTTTTACTATAAGAGCCTTTCTAAGTGGAATCATAAACAATATTCCAAGCAAACCACCACATAAAGCAATTATTCCAATTTCTAAAAATGATGGTGTTGATGTGCCCCATTCATCTGCCCATATAAATAATGCAGGCAATGTGAAAATGGCACCAGCTGCAAGAGATTCACCTGCAGAACCTATTGTTTGTACCATATTATTTTCAAGCACTGAATCTTTTCTTAAAATAAACCTTATTATACCCATTGATAATACAGCAGCCGGTATTGATGCCGAAACTGTAAGACCAACTCTTAAACCTAAATATGCATTTGCAGCACCAAAAATAGCTGCAAGAATAATACCAAGCACTATAGAAGTCACAGTAAATTCAGGTATTATTTTATCAGCACTAATATAAGGTTTAAAATCTTTATCTTTTTCCAAAAAATCACTTCCTTAAATATTATTAAGCTAAAATATTCGACATATTTTGCGAATTCCTTTACTAATTTTAATATATTTTATTATTATATTCAACTATTTATCATAAAAATAACATTTTGTTAAAAAAATATGCCATATTCATAGTATTCTACGAATATGGCATATTTATACTAGTTTTTTTATTAATTTATAAGAAAATCATTACCTTATTATTTCATATATTAAAGTTTTTTTACAAGAATTATTACTAATTTCTATTTCATTTAATAATTCCTTTGCTGCAATGTTACCTTTTATTTCATCATTTGCATATATTGTAGCTAATAAGTCGCCTTTATTAACTTTGTCACAGCATTTTTTAGCAAAGACAATTCCTACAGATAAATCTATCAAGTCATCTTTATTTTCTCTTCCTGCACCAAGTTTCATAGCAATAAGTCCTACATTTTGTGCATGAATTTTCGAAATATAACCACTTTCCTTTGCAAAAACATTAATGGTATATTTACTCTTTTTAAATAGATTTATATTATCTACAAACTTTTCATTACCACCTTGCATTTTTATAAATTCTTTTAATTTTTCTATAGCCTTTCCATTTTTAATATTTTCAAGCAAAAGAGTTCTTCCTTCTTCGTAAGTTTCTACTCTATTTGCAATCATAAGCATATTGCTTCCAAGACATAGTGTCAGTTCAAGAAGATCCTTAGGACCATTCCCCTTTAGAGTATTTATAGCCTCTATTACTTCTAATGAATTACCTACAGCAAACCCTAAAGGTTCATTCATATCTGATAAAACTGCTATTGTTTTTCTACCTACAGAATTTCCTATGTTCACCATAAACCTAGCTAATTTTTCTGCATCTTCCTTTGTTTTCATAAATGCTCCATCTCCAACTTTAACATCTAAAACAATTCCATCTGCACCAGATGCAATTTTTTTACTCATAATACTTGACGCTATAAGAGACATATTATCTACTGTAGCCGTTACATCACGAAGAGCATATATTTTTTTATCTGCAGGTGCTAATTTTCCTGTTTGAGCAGCAAGAGCAATTTTTATTTTATTTACATTGTCAATAAATTGCTGTTCACTAATATTTACAGAAAAACCGTCAATAGATTCTAACTTATCTATTGTACCTCCTGTATGGCCAAGTCCTCTTCCTGACATCTTGGCTACTGGAACACCTGTAGACGCTACTAGTGGCGCCAAAGCTATTGTTGTTTTATCTCCAACACCTCCAGTTGAATGTTTATCGACCTTTATGCCATGAATCTTAGATAAATCCATAGTATCCCCAGAGTTTGCCATAGCCATTGTTAAATCTGTAGTTTCTCTTTTATTCATTTTATTAAAAAATATGGTCATTAAAAGTGCAGATGCCTGATAATCTTTAATTTCACCATTTGTAAAGCCCTTTACAAAGTATTCTATTTCTTCTTTTGTAAGCTCTTTTCCACATCTTTTTTTGTAAATAATATCATAAATTCTCATAAGTTCCCCACCCCTTAGCAAATTTTTTACATAACCTTTAGTAAACATCTAATACAATAATTTAATAATAATCTAATATTAAAAATATTATTTAATAATTTCCCTTATAAATGATTTACCTACAAGATTATTTTTTATATTTAAATAATCTAATACACTTTTTCCTATATCTGCATATGTGTCTCTAATACCAATACATATGTTGCTTTTTATATTTTTGCCATATAAAAGTATTGGTATATATTCTCTTGAATGGTCTGTTCCAGGCATTGTAGGATCACATCCATGATCTGCTGTTATAATAAGTAAATCTTCATCTTGCATTTTATTGTATATTTCATTAAGTCTATTATCAAAGGCTTCAATGGCATTTCCATATCCTATTGGATCATTTCTATGTCCATACAACATATCAAAATCAACTAAATTAGTAAAAATAAGCCCATTCTCTACAGAGTCCATATAATCAAGAGTTTTATCTACTCCATCCATATTATTTTTTATATGAATTGCATCTGTAACACCTTTTTTATTATATATATCTTCAATTTTGCCTACTGCAGCCACAGTAAGACCATTCTCTTTTATATATTCAAGCATTGTTTTACTAAAAGGATCTAATGCATAATCTCTTCTATTAGAAGTTCTAGTAAAAGAACCATCTTTTCCTACAAAAGGTCTTGCAATTACTCTTCCTACAATATTATCTCCTGTTAATATTTTTCTTGCTTCAATACACATTTTATAAAGTTCATCTAAAGAATAAACCTCTTCATGACATGCAATTTGAAATACACTATCAGCAGATGTGTATATTATTGGAAATTTTGTTTTTATGTGCTCTTCACCTAATTCTTTTATTATTTCAGTACCAGATGCAACTTTATTTCCTAAAACCCCTTTAACTCCTGTTTTTTCCTTAAATTTATTTATAATATCATCTGAAAAACCCTTTGGATAAGTATTTAAAGGTTTTTCTAAAATTACTCCAGCTATTTCCCAATGTCCAGTTACCGTATCTTTACCTACTGACCTTTCCATAGCTTTGCCATAGCATCCAATAACATCATTTCTATTGTTAAAATTCTTAATCTTAGGAATACTGTATATGCCTAGTTTTTCTAAATTTTTAATATTTAAACCTCCCATTTTCTCATTAACATGAAAAAATGTATCTGCACCTTTATCACCATACTTATAGGAATCAGGCATTTCACCAATACCAACACTATCTAAAACTATTAATATTACTCTTTTCATAAAGCATTCCTCCTTATCTTTAGAAATTATTAACCCTTAAGCTCTTGGATGAGTATTTTTATATATTACGTTAATTTTATCATTATTTATTATTTCATAATAAGTGTCCATATAAGTAAGTACTTGATTTCCAAGAAGCTTTTGAACAGCTCTAACATTTGCACCATTTTGAAGCATATGAACTGCAAAAGAATGCCTAAATGTATTTAAATTAACGTCCTTTTTTATTCCAGCTTTATGAGAATACTCTTTTACAATTCTCCATATTCCTTGTCTTGTTAATTTTTGACCATTTAAATTAACAAAAAGGTTATTTACTCCAAAATCTGCAATAGTACTTCTTATTTCTAAATATTCATTTACTGCTCTTAAAGCACTTCTGCCTATAGGAATAAGTCTTTCAAAATTTTTATTGTCTATGCATTTTACAAAAGCAAGATCTAAATTAACATCTTGGACATTTATATTTATTAATTCAGAAACTTTCATTCCTGTAGCATACATAAGTTCTAAAAGTGCATTATCCCTTATTCCCTTAGGACAATCTTTATCAACGGATCTTATTATTTTGTCAACTTCAGCAATAGTAAGAATTTCAGGTAATTTTTTTTCTGTTTTGCTACTTCTAAAAGAAATCTTAGGTATTTCACTTATTATTTCTTTGTATTTTAAAAAACTATAAAAACTTCTAAGGCTAATAACAATTCTATTTATTGATCTTTCTGATTTTCCTTGGTTTAAGAGATATTGAATATAGGCCATTATTGCCACATTATCTGATTTAAATAACTGCATTTGTTTTTTTTCTACAAATTTTGAATATAGATTAACATCAGTAACATATGCATATACTGTGTTTTCACTTTTATCATTTTGTAACAAATATTCCTTATAATTATCTATTATTTCCCTCATTTCTGTCTCCTAACCATTACTTATATTTTTATATTCGACAAATCAAATCTATCCCCTTCTTATGTTTAGCTCTTATACTATTATTTTAATTAAACTAGGGCAAACAAAAGCTTCTATAAGCATTGCAACTACACAAAATAATATTAAAGTAAAAATCATTTTTTTAGAATTTTCCATAATTATACCTATATTTTTACTTTTTAGAAACCTATGCTTAAATCTATAATTTGCTGTTTTTATAGAAATAATACTCATTAGTATAATACATGGAATGTAAATAATATTTTGTGGAATAACAGAAGCTAATGCTAATAAAATCCCTTTCTTTTCTAAAGTATTAATTAAAAATGAAAATGTATATCCAAGTGTAAACCCCTTAATAAAATCAATAATTAATATTATAGGAGTTCCCCAAAAAGTATAACCCAATATTAAAATGGGAATAAAAATACAAAGTACCTTAATCACTATGCTTAAAAGTAAATCACTATAATTTATAGTTTCATTTCTAGTACCTTCCATAAAAGTATTAAAATAATTAATCAAATCATTTTTATCCGTACTATTCATGTATTTTACACTGCATACTCCAAAAACAATTCCAATACATAAGAATAACAGTATTATAAGATAATTAAACTTATTTTGTCTTATAGTGTCATTTATTTCTGTTAATAACTTTTTCATCTTTTACTCCTCCAAAGTTACTATAAATAATATTATGATTAAAAAAACAATATTATTCATAATACTTAATGGAGATTTTGTTAATTTATCTTTACATTAAATACTTTTCATTTCACAAATAACTACAATGAAATATTTTAATTATAATATAGACTAGTCCATGTATCACTACCTACTATACCATCAATTTTTAAATTGTTAAGCTTTTGAAATTCAACAACAGCATTTCTAGTTTCATTTCCAAATATACCATCACAGTTTATGTTTAATTTTTTCTGAATGAGTTTTGTTATACTACCAATAGCGCCAAAGGATATATCCGGAGCATAATATATTATTTCTTCAGGTTCTAAATCTAAATCACTAATATCAGCATATCCTTGAATAGTAATTTGATTTTTTAAAGATTCAATCCAAGTAATATTGTTCTTTTCATCTGATAATTCTTCTTTTGACTTTTTATGACCTAATATACCATATGCAATAGCTTTACCTATAGCTGCTGGTCCTACACTATAATAATTATTAACGTCATACAAAGTATCAAGAAAACATACACATACAACTAATGCTCTAGCCTTTACCCCTTTAACAAAATAAATTTCACTTCCATTTTTTATGCCTCTATTATTAAATCCTAAAATGCTTAAATTATCTAATATTGTAACTGCCTCTTTATGCATAATACCTTTGTATGTATATATTTCTGATCCAATACCCTTTCCAATATTTCCATGTAAACTTATTACAATATCACTATCAAATTCATTACATTTTTTTACCCTTAATTTAAGCAAACCTCTTTCTGTAAGGGAATCGTTTTTACTATTTCTTGAAGGTCTAAGTAACATAACTTCATGGCCTAAACTTTTAAGTTCTTTTATAAGATATATCCCAACTTCATTAATTAATTCTTCTTCAGATATAATACCAATGTTTCCATGATCCTTTGGAAAACCATGAGCTAAATCAATTGCTATTTTCAAAATTTCCACCTTCTCCAAACCTTCTATTTATTTATTTTTCCCTTTAGTATATTTTTTATTCATAGGAAATATTAAAATAAAAAAAACTACAAAATTGACAAAAATCAACCTTGTAGTTTATTTTTATTGATAAAATATTACTTTTTGTAAATCTTCTTCATTTTACTTAAATATTCTTTATATTTACCCTTTTCTAGTTTAGGGAATGCTTTTACTATTCTTGTATAAGAAAATCTTTTATTGTCAAATATTTTTTTATATTTGATTTTTAATTCTTCTAATTCCTGGGATTTTTTCTTAAAAGCTTGCATTTTTTCTAATGATGCTTCTTTTCTTAAAGCTACTCTTTCTTTAGAAATTTCTTTAGCTTGAGCTACCTTTTCTTCTACATTTTCTTTAAATTGTTCTTCTTTATCAAGAGCTGAAGTAACACCTTCATATATATTTATTCCAACTTCATTAGAGAATGCTTTTATTTTTTCTGCTAATTCAT
>JAAYQS010000197.1 GCA_012519155.1 Clostridiales bacterium | reverse complement strand
GGCTAGTCGGGAATTTACGACTGTGGAGTATCATATCAAATGCAAGTAGTTTTTATAACAAAAGCAGATACATTGAAACAGTAAAATTCTTAAAATGTTTATATTTGATTACATTTTAAGTAGCAGGTGTAATTGTTAACAGTGAACTCAGAGTTAGAGTGTGAAAGAGAAGTTTTAAAAGAAAAAAGAAAATTAATAAAAAAGGAACTTGAAATAAAAAATGATAATTTAGAAAATGCTTTTGAAAAATATAAAGCTTTAAGTAAGGAAGCTAAGGGAAGCTATAGTGAAGAAAAGGAAACATCAGAAAAAATATATAATGTTTTGCTTAAGGATATAAGAAAATATGAATCAGCTATAGATGAGCCTTATTTTGGACGTATTGATTTTAGAGAATACATGGGTGATGAGGAAAGTATATATATAGGAAAAAAAGGAATAAATAGTAGTAAGGATGGAGAAGAAATTGTAGTTGACTGGAGAGCACCTATTGCGGATCTTTATTATAGTGGCACTGGAGGTAAGGTATATTATAAGGCACCCAAGGGAATAATAGAAGGTGAGCTTAATTTAAAAAGAAAATTTTTATATGATAATAATCATAATTTAGATAGAATCTTTGATGAAGGAATAAATGAAATTATTTTAAATAATGAAGAAGGTCTTGTAGATGAATTTTTAAAAATAAATCTAGAAGAAAATACAGGTAAAAAGCTTAAGGAAGTAGTTGCAACAATACAAAAAGAACAAAATGATATTATAAGATGGCCTAAAAATATTCCGTTAATTGTGCAAGGATCAGCAGGTTCTGGTAAAACTACTATAGCACTTCATAGGCTTGCATATCTTTTATATAGATATAGAGAAGCTATAAAAGGAGAAGAAATTTTAGTTCTTGCACCTAATAAATTATTTTTAAATTATATATCAGATATACTGCCAAACCTTGGAGCTGATAAAGTAAATCAAAGTACATTTGAAGAGCTTATACTTAAAAAGTTAAAACTAAGAGGCAAAATATACAATAAGGATCAAAAGCTTGCAAATATAATAGAAGAAAAGGATCAAAATAGAAAAAACTTAATGGTAAGATCAAGCAAAATGCGAGGAACTCTTACATTTAAATCTATTATAGATAGATATATTGTACTTTTAGAGGGAACTTCTCTTGAAATAGAGGATATTAAAGTTGAAGGATATTGTCTATTTTCTAAAAAAGAAATTATGAGGCTGTATTTTAACGATCTTAAATATTATCCTATTAACAAAAGAAAAGATGAAATAAAAAAGCATCTTAATGGTAAATTAAAAAATAAAATGGAAAATATATTAATATTAATAGATCAAAAATGGAATAGTCAGATTGTATCAGTAAAAAAGGAAATGGAAGATTCTAAAGAAAGAAGAGAAAAGCTTATAGAAGTATATGAAGCACGTGACAAGATAAAAGATTCCATAAAGAAAAATGCTAAAAAGGTTTTTAATGATTATTTTAAAAACTGGAGAGGAATAAATTCAAAAGATATTTATTATGATTTTTTTAATAATAAAGAAGCATTCTTTTTAGCTGCTGATAAGGAAATTCCTGAAGATTTGTATGAATTTATGAAAGATGAATATAATTACAATTGTGAAAATAATATTATAGATGAAGATGATATGCCTGCCCTTGCACATATTAGGAATTTGCTTGAGGGTATAGAAGAAAAGGAAAAGTTTAAACATATAGTAGTAGATGAAGCCCAGGATTATAGTCCTTTTCAAGTATTTTTAGTAAGTGAATTTTCTACTAACAATTCTTTGACATTAGTTGGTGATTTAGCTCAAGGAATATATTATTATAAAGGTCTAAAAAAATGGGATGATATAACAGAAAAATTATTCTTAGGTAAAGGCACCTTTAAGGAGCTTTCCCAAAGTTATAGATCAACAGTAGAAATAATAGAATTTGCTGATAAAGTTTTAAAAGCACAAAATGTTGGGCTTATTAGTGCAAAGCCAGTTTTAAGACATGGAAATAAGCCTAAAATACTTAAAGCTAGTTGCAAAAATGAATATATATCATTAATAGAGCTAATAATAAAAAAAGTACATGATTTAGGAAAAAGTACAATTGCAATTATTACAAAAGATTTAGAAACTGCAAAAGTTCTTAATAAATTTTTAAAGAGAAAAATTAAATATAAGTATACATTAGTAAGTGGTAAGGAAAAAATGATAGATAGTGATATTATAATTATTCCATCCTATCTTACAAAAGGGTTAGAATTTGATTGTACAATAATTTTTAATCCTACTGATAAGTATTATAGTGATAATATTTTAGATAAAAGATTATTATATGTTTCTCTTACAAGAGCACTTCATGAGGAATATATTATATATGATGAAAATTTCAGTATTACACAATTTATTTAATTTTAAATTACAAAAGTGTAAAAATATTTACAAGATTTAAAATATTTTTAGATATTACTTGACTAGAAATAATAAAAAATATAAAATTATCATACTAAATTATAAATAGGGGTGATTTTTTGGAACAAAAAAATATAATGAAATTTATGGATGAAGATGGCAATGAAATTGAATTAGAGGTAGTAGAAAGAATAAATATTGAAAAAAAAGAATACTTATTATTAGCACCTTTAGATGAAGATAGTGATGATGTATTTGCATTTAGAATAGATAAAGTAAATGATAAAGAAGAATATAATTTAGTAGAGGATGATGAAGAATTTAATAGGGTTAAGGATGCATATGATAAGCTATTCGAGTAGGAGTGTGACATAAAATGGAAGAAATAGTAGATTATTTAGAAAGTAATGGATTAACAGAATTAGAAGTAGTAAAATCAACTAAAGAATATATAGCAGTTAAATTTTGTTATGATTATGATAAGGATGAAATTAGTGCAGCAGAAGCTTATTCCAATGAAGAGGGAGATTGTGAAGAAGGAAGTACTGAGTGGTATGAAAATTGGTATTTGCCTTATCTAGTTGATATTGCAAAGGACAATATTCAAGAGATAGTAGAAGAAATTTGTGAAGAATTTGATGTGGATGGTGAATTTAGACAAATAGAAGAATATGAAAATCACATAGAATTTTTCAAGGGATTAGTAGTATTTAGTGCTGATTCAACAGATATAGATTTTGAAGATTTCCTAGATCAATAAATATAAATAATTTAGTAACAAAATATTCAAAAAATAGTAACAATAAACGATTACATTATTTAAAATAAGTACTTGAAAAGATTAAATTATATGCTATAATAAATACATAAATTAAATAAAAAGTCCTGAGATGTTCGCCTAGTTTACTGTTTCAACCTACATTACATTTCCGGGATTTGCAATAATATTATGGCTGTTGGACTTCATATTTCACTTTGTGGCAGAAGATAACAAAAGTAATATGAGCAGAACCCACCTGCGAGGCGCAGGTATGGATAAGTAGACAAACGGCATGTTGGGAAATGATTAGTTTTTAGCACCTCAATACTTAGTATTGAGGTGTTTTTTGTATTGAAAAAAATTGAATAATGAGTTAATATAAAAGGAAAATGAATACATTTTTAATAAAAAGTGGGGATAAAAATGATAACAAAAAAGAAAACAGTAGCTACTGTTTTTGTAAGTATTGTAGTATGCTTACTTTAATAATAACTGCTGCAGGAAGTTCAAGAAGTATATTTGCTTCTTCAACTAGCAATGGGATAATAATTCATTATAAAGATGAATATGAAAATCCTAAAATATATTATTGGAATTCGTTACCGAAAAACTTAGAAGTAGACTGGCCAGGGAAGAAAATGAAAAGTGAAGATAATGGTTGGTTTACAGATGCTATAACAGGTAATAAAGCTGTAGTATCAGATGGAACTTTAACTACTGATGCAATATCTAAACCAAATATGAGAATCTATGTTTTAGATACAAGTAAAACAAAAGCTCCAGGAAAACTTTCTGGATATAGTCCATATTTAAAATAAAAAAATTAAGCTGCAGAATAAAAATTTCTGCAGTTTATTTTTAATAAATTAATTGAAAACGATTAAAAAACATGTTAATATGATATTATGTAATTGTAAACAAATTTTGAATTAAATTTACAAAAAACTAAGGGGGATATCATGAGTAAATTAAAAAGTAAAAAAAGTTTAATTAGCCTTTTTGTTTGCTTGGTACTATTAGTTGGAAGTGTATTTGTTACTACAACTGCAAAATCAAGTAGTAGTACTATTACTGTTCATTATAAGGGTGATTTTAGTAATCCTAAAATTTACTATTGGAATGCACTTCCTAAGAATCAGGAAGTAGATTGGCCAGGGGAAGATATGGATGAAGACTCAGATGGATGGTTTACTTACACATTCAAAAATGCAACAAAAATCAATCTATTATTTAATGATGGTAATGGAAATCAAACAGAAGACTTAACTGCTAATTCTAGTGAATGGTGGTACAATGATGGTAAATGGACAGATGAAGATCCTACATCAGGTGATAGTGGTGAAGATAAGCCAGGAACTGGTGGCAGTGAAGCAGGTAGCACAACAGGTTCTCAGCTTACTGACAGAACAGATTTTAGAGAAGAAACTATTTATTTTGTTATGACTACTAGATTCTATGATGGTTATAAAGATAATAACCTTCATTGTTGGGATGAAGATACAAGCATGAAAAAAACTGAAGGAGATCCAGGTTGGAGAGGAGACTTTAAAGGTCTTATAGAAAAGCTTGATTATATTAAAGCTTTAGGTTTCTCAGCTATTTGGATAACTCCAGTAGTAGAAAATGCCAGTGGTCTTGATTATCATGGATATCATGCAATTAATTTCTCAAAAGTTGATCCAAGATATGAATCACCAGGAGCAACATATCAAGATTTAATTGATGCATGTCATGAAAAAGGACTTAAAATAATTCAAGATATAGTTTACAATCATACAGGAAACTGGGGAGAAGAAAATCTTTTAAAGACATTTAAAAAGAAAGATACAGGACTTGAAAGTGCAGAAACTTGCATGGTTCCAACAGCAGAAAGTTTAGGAACAGCAGAAGAATATTTTTCACAAAAACCAGGAATTCAATATGATAAGAGACTTGCACTTTTAAAGAATACTGATGGTGTAAACCATGATACTAATTATATTTATCACCACTATGGTAACTTTAACTGGGATGAATATGATTCACAACTTGCTCAAATTGCTGGTGACTGTGTAGATTTAAACACAGAAAATCCAAAGGTAACTAATTACTTAAATGATTGTTATAAGAAGTATATTTCAATGGGAGTAGATGGCTTCAGAGTTGATACTGTTAAACATATTTCAAGACTTACTTGGAATGAATCTATACTTCCAGAACTTACTAAAGCAGGTGGAGATAATTTCTATATGTTTGGTGAAGTTTGTACAAGAGATAGAAATTACTGGTATAGAAATACTCCAGGTTTATCAGCTCCATTCTATACTTGGAAAGAAAGTAAAGAATATCCATGGAGTGATGATCCAGAAAATAATATTAAATTAACAGAAGAAGAATTTAATGATAATGCGGACATAGAGAGTCAACCAACAAGCGATAATGCTTTCTTAAATGGAAATGACTATCACACACCAGATAGATCAAAGTTCTCAGGAATGAATGTTATAGATTTCCCAATGCATTGGAACTTTAAGAATGCTCGTGATGCATTTAGTGTTGCACTTGCAGGAGATCATTCTTATAATGATCCAACATGGAATGTAACTTATGTTGATTCACATGACTATGCTCCAGATTGTGCTCCAGAAGGGGAAAGATTTAATCAAGATCAAAAGGTCTGGGCAGAAAATTTAAATTTAATGTTTACATTTAGAGGAATTCCTTGTATTTATTATGGTTCTGAAATAGAATTCAAAAAAGGTAAGAATATTGATCCTGCTAATCAAAAAACAACATTTGAAGAATCAGGAAGAGCATATTATGGTGAAAACTTAGAAGGTGATGTTACTGCAACTGATTTTGGTGAATATACAGCAAGTGGTAAAGTGGCAGAAACATTAAAGCATCCATTAGCACAACATATTATAAGATTGAATAAAATAAGAAGAGCAATTCCAGCACTTCAAAAAGGTCAATATTCAACTGAAGGAGTTTCAGGAGATGGAATGGCTTATAAGAGAAGATATACAGATAACAAGACAGATAGTTTTGTATGTGTATCAGTTTCAGGTGGTGCAACATTTACAGGAGTACCAGCTGGTAAATATGTAGATGCAATTACAGGTGATACTATAAATAGTGATGGTACATTAACTATTCCAGCTATAGAACAAGGTAACATGAGAGTATATGTTTTAAATGGAAGTGGCAAAATAGGAGAAAGTGGTAAGTATTTAAAATAGTATAATAAAAAAAGGTTGTCCAAATTGCAATAAAAATGCTGTGGACAACCTTTTTTAAAATATATTATAAATAAATATATGTATTTTAAAAATACTATTTATTATGCAGCAATATCTTCTACAAAAAAGTAATTTTGTGAGTTAGCTACCTTATATTTTTTTGCAATAAAATTTTGATATTTATGAATGTACAAATCTAAATTTTGTGACAATTTTACTGACAAAATACATGTTGGAGGGAGGAATAATAGTAAGAAATTTAATAACATTTTCCTCCTCTCAATTTTTTTTAATATTCTTTTTGAGTTCATAATCTAATCTCCTCTCCTTTCATAAATTATTATACTTAAGTATGTATATATTATACCATTTTATACATAATTGTAAAAATATTTCATACGCCATTCTGTGACAATTATTAACAATTTTAAATGAAATAATTATTTTATTTAATAAAACCATATCTAAAATATTTACATTAAGGATATACAAAAAGAAAAATGTCTAAAAGTAATTTTCTTAATATGCCTTTTATATGAAATTAACAATAAAGGTTGATATTATTAGTTCTTATATGCAATAATAATAGTATGTTTTAATTATTAAATGTATGTAGTTTGGATTTTTATAATTATAAAAGTATATATAAGGAGTATCAACATATGGATATTAGAGAAATTAAGATTGAAGAAATAAATATTAGTGAAATGAAAATTGAAGAAGTAATAGAAAACATAAATTATTTATATAAGAAAAGTCAACAAATAGGGTTAACTGATGAAGAAAAAGAACTTCAACAAAAACTTAGACAAAGATACATAGATAATGTAAAGAGAAATTTCAGGGCACAATTAAATGGTTTAGAATATAGAAAAAAATAGGGGGGATTAATTTGGCAGTAACAGTAGGAAAACTTATTGAGGATTTAAAATTGGAAGTTTTAGTTGAAGGGGATAAGGATAAAGAAATTACTGTAAACGATATAAATAGACCTGGACTTCAGCTATCAGGTTATTATAATTACTTTGTCCCAGAAAGAGTGCAGGTTATAGGAAAAGCAGAGTGGAGCTTTTTAGATGATATGCAACCTGAGATTAGAAAAAAAAGACTAAAAAAATATTTTTCTTTTGATATGGCATGTATAATTATCTCAAGAGGTCTTGAGGTCCATGAGGAGCTTATACTAGCAGCTCAAAAGAAAAATGCATGGGTTCTTAGAAGTCAATTAGTAACAACTCAGATAATTAATAAAGTAACAATGTACTTAACAACTAAACTTGCACCAGAAACTAGAATTCATGGGGTTTTAGTAGATGTATCAGGTATAGGAATATTAATTACAGGTGAAAGTGGAATTGGTAAAAGTGAAACAGCTCTTGAACTTATAAAGAGAGGTCATAGACTTATTACAGATGATGCTGTTGATATTAAGGAAATTGATGGAACCCTTATAGGAACATCTCCAAAGGTTACAATTGGTATGCTTGAAGTAAGAGGAATTGGAATTATTGATGTACCATCCCTTTATGGATTAAGTTCTGTACTTCAAGAAAAAGAAATACAGCTTGTTATGCATTTTGAAACATGGAAGCAGGATAATAATTATGATAGATTAGGCATAGATTACGAATATATGGAAATACTAGGTGTAAAAGTTAGAAAGCTTACGGTTCCTGTAACTCCAGGTAGAAATATAGCAGTTATAATTGAAGCAGCAGCAGTAAACTATAGATATTCTTTAATGTCTGAAATTACACCTGTTGATATTATTACAAAGAGAATGGATGAGGAAAATTCTGTTTCTAATAATAATTAATAATTATTATAGTTAGGCTCAAAGCATTAGTATAATTAGATTCTTGTATGAGATTAGGTATCGGCTTTGAAGTTGTAGCTTGTCCATCCATCATCCATACAATATATAATTAAAATTTTTGCGAGGAAGGAGCAAAAATGTCCTTAATTATTAATTCTTAATTCTTAATTCTTAATTATTAATTATCGAAGTTGTAAGTGATAAAGAACAGAAAGTGAAATGAAGTAAATAATTGAGGGCACAATTTAACAAAATAAATAGAAATGTGTTAATATAAAAGAGTAACAAATAATATTATAAAAATTATAATAGAGTTGGAGATGGTAATATGAATAAAAAAGTAGAGAATGCATGGGAAAAGTATACTGAAAAGCAAAAAAAAGAAGTTTTCGCATTTAGTGATGAATATAAAAAATTTATGTCAAGGTGTAAAACTGAGAGAGAATGTGTTAAAGAATCAATAAGAATAGCTGAAGCAAATGGATTTAGAAATTTAGATACAATTATAAAAAATAATGAAACATTAAATCCTGGCGATAAAGTTTATGCTATTAATATGGAAAAGGCTCTAGCGTTATTTGTTATAGGTGCAAGACCAATGGAAGATGGTCTTAAAATTTTAGGTGCTCATATTGATTCACCAAGACTTGATTTAAAACAAAATCCGCTTTATGAAGATACTTCATTAGCATTTTTTGATACACATTACTATGGAGGTATAAAAAAATATCAATGGGTTACATTACCTTTAGCAATACATGGTGTTGCAGTTAAGAAAAATGGTGCTAGAGTTTCAGTTGTTATTGGTGAGGATGAGGATGATCCAGTAGTTGGAATATCTGATCTTTTAGTACATTTATCTCAAACACAACTTGAAAAGAAAGGTAATAAGGTAGTTGAAGGTGAAGATTTAAATGTATTAATTGGAAGCATACCTTTAAATGGTAAGGATAAAGAGAAAGAAAAAGTGAAAAATAATATCTTAAAACTTTTAGATGAAAAATATGGAATAGATGAAGAAGACTTTAAGTCTGCAGAACTTGAAATAGTTCCAGCTGGAAAAGCAAGAGATTATGGAATAGATAGAAGTATGATTATGGCTTATGGTCAAGATGATAGAGTATGTGCATATACTTCATTAATGGCAATGATGGATATAAAAGATGTAGATAGAACATGTGTATGCCTTTTAGTAGATAAGGAAGAAATAGGAAGTGTTGGCGCTACTGGAATGCAATCAAGATTTTTTGAAAATACAGTAGCAGAAGTAATGGATAGAAAAGGAGAATATTCAGAACTTAAACTTAGAAGAGTCTTGAAAAATTCAAAGATGTTATCATCAGATGTAAGTGCTGCATATGATCCAAATTATCCATCTGTAATGGAAAAGAAGAATGCTGCTTACTTTGGTCATGGAATAGTATTTAATAAATATACAGGAGCTAGAGGTAAATCTGGTTGTAATGATGCTAATGCTGAATACATAGCAGAGCTTAGAGATATACTTGATAAAGATAATATATCATTTCAAACAGCAGAACTTGGAAAAGTAGACCAAGGCGGTGGTGGTACTATAGCATATATACTAGCATCATACAATATGGAAGTAATTGATTGTGGTGTTGCACTTCATAATATGCATGCACCATATGAAGTGTCAAGTAAAGCTGATATTTTTGAAACATATAAAGCATATAAGGCATTTCTTATTAATGCCTAATTAAGCTAGCGTGACAATATGGCCACTTAATTCTTATAATAAATAATGAAGAATTAAGTGGCTTTTGCACTGCGCTTAAAGTCAGCCTTAATTCATTAATTTCTTCAAAAATTCCTTTAGAAATTCATCATTATATCTATTGCTTATGCATCCAATATCCCCATGTTTTGTATCATTTATTAAATCTCCGTGGAAATCAGAACCTGCACTTATAAGAAGTTCTTTCTCTTTTGCAACATTAATTATTTTTTCTTCAAATTCTTTTGTATTTTGAAAATAAATGCCTTCTATACCATCGAAGTCCATATTAAGAAAATCTGATATAGGTGATTTGTTAATAAGTATAGGATGTGCTAAAAATACTAAAGCATTATGTCTTTTTAAAAAACTTATACCTTCTTCTGTAGTTATTTTTGTAGTAGGAACGTAAGCCTTGCAGTCTTTTCCTATTAATTTTTCAAATATTTCATCAAGGGTGTAGTTATAAGAAGAGTCAATTATTTCGTGAGCTATATGAGGTCTTGCGATAACTCCATTACTTCTTTTTAATACATTTTCAAAAGAAATATGTATATTAAATTCACTTTCTAATTTTTGTATCATTTCTTTAGCACGAATTGTTCTTCTATTTTTTAACTTATCCAAAAAATCTAAAAGTTCTTTATCTAAAAAAGATTTATCTTTAAAATATCCAAGTATATGTATACTTTCGTTATTATAATCTGTTGAAAGTTCTATTCCTGGAATAAAATTTATTCCTAGATTCTTAGCCTCATTAATAGCTTCACAAAGTCCAAGAGTAGTATCATGATCTGTAAGTGCATAGTAGTTTAACCCTTTTTCTTTTGCTCTTTTTACCATATCCTTTGGTGATAAAAGTCCATCAGAGCATGTTGAGTGGGTGTGAAAATCAACCTTTTGCATAAATTATCCTCCTAATATTTAAAATTGCGACAAAACTTGCGCTTTTATGTTATAATCTATAATTGATATATTTATAATGTAATTATACATTATAATATTATCTAAAACCATTTTAAATAATATAATAAGGTGATATAAAATTGATATTGATGATAGATAATTATGATTCATTTGTATATAATCTTGTAAGATATTTTGAAGAACTTAATGAAGAAGTACATGTTGTAAAAAATAACAAAATAGACATAAACATACCTTTAGATAAAAAATATGATGGAATTGTTATTTCACCGGGTCCTAAAAGCCCTAATGAAGCTGGTCTTTCTCTTAAAATTATTGAAAAATATCAAGGTAAAATACCAATTCTAGGTATTTGTCTTGGACATCAATGTATAGGTAAATATTATGGATATAATATAAAAAGGGGAAAAAGGCCATATCATGGCAAGGTAAGTGAAATATATCATAATGGTAAAGGTATATTTGAAGGTATTAATAATCCCTTTAAGGTTACTAGGTATCATTCACTTGTTATAGAAGAAAATCCCAATAAGTTAAGTGAATTAGATATTATAGCAAAAACAAAGGATGGTGTTATTATGGCTGTAAAACATAAAAAATATCCTATATTTGGTGTGCAGTTTCATCCGGAAGCACATCTTACAGATAATGGTCATAAACTTTTAAAAAATTTTATAAAAGAATGCAAGAGGTTCAAAAATGAAATTTAAAATAGAAATGATTAACAAATACTATGAGCCTTTTTATGTATATAATATTTTTAAAAATAGGGAAGATTCAATATTTCTTGATAGTTCAAAGGAAGATGAAAATTTATCAAGATTTTCATTTATTGCATTAAATCCTATAAAAAAGCTTGTAAAAAGGAAGGATGAACTTTTGGTTGATGGAAAAAAGAAAAATCCTTGTGATTTCTTTTATGAACTTAACAAGCTTGTAGAAACTTATAAAATTTATTATGAATCAGATATTCCTTTTGTATCAGGATTAGTTGGTTATATGTCTTATGATTTAGCTCTTGGAAATGGAATGAATTATTCAAGCTTCAGTGATAATTTAAATATAAAAGAAGAAGTAATTCCAGAAGCAATATTTGCTCTTTATGATAATATAATTATATTTGATCTTATAAATAAAAAAACATATATATCTTCTCTTGGAATATATAATGAAAATATTTTAGATATAATAAAAAATAATTATAAAATTATAAGTGAAGAAATTTTAGAGAAAGATACAGTAAGCGTTGAATCTGATTTTAATGAAGAAAGCTATATAGGAGCTTTAGACAAACTAATTGAGTATATAAAAGATGGTCATGTTTATGTAACAAATATGACAAGAAGGGTAGAAGGTAATACAAATAAAAAAGCATTTTCAATATATGAAGAACTTAGAAAAATAAATAAAGCACCCTTTTCAGCCTTTATGAATTACAAGGATTTTCAAATAATTTCATCTTCTCCAGAAAGATTTTTGAATATTGTGAATAAAAAGGTTATTACAAGACCTATTAAAGGTACAAGACCTAGAGGAAGTACAAAAGAAGAAGATAATATATTAAGAAATGAACTTTTAAATTCAGAAAAGGATAAATCAGAACTTTTAATGATTGTGGACCTTGAAAGAAATGATTTAAGTAAAGTGTGCAAAGCAAATACTGTAAAGGTACCGGAACTTTTTAAAATAGAAGAATATGATACAGTGTTTCATCTTGTTTCTACAGTAGAAGGAATTTTAAAGGATAATATATCATCTGTTGATTGTATAAGAGAATGTTTCCCTGGTGGGTCAATTACAGGTGCACCAAAACTTCGTGCTATGGAAATTATAAATGAACTTGAAAAATCAAATCGTGGTATATACACTGGAATAATAGGATATTTTGATTTAAGGGGAAATGCAGATTTTAATATTGTTATAAGAACTATACTAAAAAAAGATAAAAAGGTCATTTTTGGTGTAGGTGGAGGCATTACTTATGAATCTGTAAAAAAAGATGAATGGCTTGAAACTATAGATAAGGGGAAAGCACTTATTAGAGCGTTAGGTATAACTAATTAAAGAGGTGTTAAAATGAGGGAGATAATATATAATAAGGACAGAATTAACTTAGATGATGGAGTATTTTTTGGAAGAGGAGTTTTTGAAACCATATATTCAAATGGAAAGCTTGCTTTTTTAAGTGAACATATATCAAGACTTAAATCTTCTATGAAAATTTTAAATATGGAAGAATTAGAAGAGGAAAAGTTGTTAGATTTTATAAATTCAAATAAATTTATAAATGGTGCTGTAAAAATATTAGTAACTGAAAAAAATATAATAATAACAGAAAGAAAAAGTCCTTACAATAGAGAAAGCTATGAAAAAGGATTTAATATAACCTATAGCAGTGTTTTGAGAAATACTACATCTATATTGTCTAAAATTAAATCAATAAATTATATAGAAAATATAATAGAAAAACAAAAGGCAGTAAAAGCTGGATATAATGATGTTATATTTTTAAACGAAAAAGGTTTTATTTCTGAAAGTAGTTGTGCTAATATTTTTATAGTTAAGAATGATAAAATTTTTACTCCTGATAAAAATCAAGGACTCTTAAGTGGTATAATAAGAAATTGGATAGTAAAGAATTATGAGGTAGAGGAAAAAGCTATTAGTAAAGAAGAAATTGAAAATGCAGATGAAGTATTTTTAACAAATAGCTTAATGGGAATAATGAGTGTTAAAAGACTCAATAATATAAAATATTCACAAATAAATAAAGCTAAATGTATTATGGCAGCATATGAAGAAACTATAAATAAATATACATCTTGGAGGTAGAAAATGGTAAACAAAGAAAAAGTACGTGAAGGTGTAAAACTTATATTAGAAGCTATAGGTGAGGATGTAAATAGAGAAGGTCTTGTAGAAACTCCTGACAGAATAGCTAGAATGTATGAAGAAATATTTTCTGGAATAAATAAAGAGGCTAAAGAACATTTGCAAAAGACATTTAAAGTTGATAGTGATGATTTAGTACTTGAAAAAGACATTACTTTCTATTCTATGTGCGAACATCATTTAGTGCCTTTTTATGGCAAGGTGCATATAGCATACATTCCAAATGGTAGGGTGGCAGGTCTTTCTAAACTTGCAAGAACTGTAGAGGTATATGCTAAAAAGCCACAACTTCAAGAAAGACTTACAAAGGAAATTGCAGATGCGATAATGAAATATTTAGATGCAAAGGGCGTTATGGTAGTAATTGAAGCAGAACATATGTGTATGACTATGAGAGGTGTGAAAAAACCAGGTACTAAAACTATGACTACTACATATAGGGGTCAGTTTAAAGAGGATTATAATTTAAGAAAAGAAGTACTATCATTAATTAAGGATAGGTAATGACTTTGGATAGAGTTAATGAAATACTAAAAAGCAAAAAATTCATAGAATATGTATCAGAATTAAAAAGGCTTGAAAAGAATAGAATCTTTTGCAAACATGGAATAGATCATTCTCTAGATGTTGCAAGAATATCATATATTAAGGTTCTTGAAAATAATTTTAAATTTTCTAAAGAAGTAATATATGCAGCTGCTCTTTTGCATGATTTAGGCAGAGTAGACGAATATAAACATGATATACCTCATAATGTAGCAGGTGTAAAAATAGCTAAAGAAATTTTAAATGAAACTACCTTCACTACAAAAGAAAAAAATCAAATAGTAAATGCAATTTTAAATCATAGAAAAAAATCAAATGATTATGAATTTTTTCATAATGAAGAGGACATTTTAGATGATGATTTAAATGATATAATTAAGCTTTCTGAAATTATATTATCAAGCGACAAGGAATCAAGAAATTGTTTTGATTGTGATGCAGTAAATATGTGCTATTGGGACGAAAATAAAAAGAATTTTAAAATTAAAATATAACATAAAAGGAAGATGATTAATTTGAAAATTGGAAATAGGGAATTTGTATTAGGTGAAAGAACATATATAATGGGAATACTTAATTTTACTCCAGACTCATTTTCAGATGGAGGCAAATTTAATAATTTAGATACAGCCCTAGAAAGAGTAGATAAAATGATAAAAGATGGAGCAGATATTATAGATATTGGTGGTGAATCAACAAGACCTAATTTTGAAAAAGTATCTGAAGAAGAAGAAATAAAAAGAGTAGTTCCTATTATAAAAGCTGTAAAAGAAAAATTTGATATTCCGGTATCAATAGATACATATAAGGCTGGGACAGCAAGAAAAGCTTTAGAAGCAGGAGCAGATATGGTAAATGATGTATGGGGATTTAAAAAGGAACCTGAAATAGCAAAAGTAACAGCAGAATTTAATGTTCCATGTATATTAACACATAATAGGGAAAATCCTAAATACAATAATTTAATGAATGATGTTTTAATGGATTTAATAGATAGCATACATATAGCTATGGAAGCTGGAGTTAAAAGAGAAAATATAATATTAGATCCAGGAATAGGCTTTGCTAAAACTTACGAAGAAAATTTAACAGTTATGAATAATCTAGAAAAAATAAAAACTTTAGAGCTTCCGGTGCTTCTTGGAACTTCTAGAAAATCAATGATAGGATTAGCTCTTGATACTGATGTAAATAATAGATTAGAAGGAACTATTGCAACAACAGTAATGGGAATAATGAAAGGCTGTGAATTTATAAGGGTGCATGATGTTCTAGAAAATAAAAGAGCAGCTGTTATGACAGATAAAATATTGCAAGTAGGAAGGTAATTATGGATAAGATAATTGTTAAAGATTTAGAGATTTTTGCAAATCACGGAGTATTTAAAGAAGAAAAGGCTTTAGGGCAAAAATTTGTAGTAGATCTTGAACTTGAAACAGACATAAAAGAAGCTGCGGCTTACGATGATTTAAATAAAACTATTAATTATGGAGCTCTTTCTTTAGAAGTGGAAAAACTTCTTAAAGAAAAAAGCTATGATCTTATAGAAACCGCTGCAGATAAAGTATGCAAATATATACTTATAACTTATCCATCAGTAAAAAAGTGTAGTGTTACATTAAAAAAACCTTTTGCACCTATAGGAAGATCTGTTAAGTATGCCGCAGTAAATATACAAAGAAGCAGTCATGAAGTTTATCTTTCTATTGGAAGTAACATAGGTAATAAAGAAGCTAATTTAAATGAAGCAATAAAAAGACTTGAAAGTTACAATGAAATTACAGTAGAAAAAAAATCAACTTTTATAAAAACAGAGCCATGGGGCTATTTAGATCAGGAAGAGTTTTTAAATGGTGCCTTAAAAATAAATACCATATTTGATGAAAGAGAGCTTATGAAGGTACTTTTATCTATAGAAAAGGACATGAAAAGAGAAAGAAAAGTTAAATGGGGACCAAGAATAATTGATCTTGATATAATATTTTTTGATGATTTAGTATCTTCTGATGAATTTGTTACACTTCCTCATCCAAGAATGGAGGAAAGAGAATTTGTACTTAAACCATTAAATGAAATTGCTCCCTTTAAGCTTCATCCGATACTTAAAGAGAGAGTATTTAAATTGCTAGAGAAATTAAGAATTAAGGATTAATAATTATTAATTCTTAATTTCACAGCTAAATTTGTGGCCTATTTAAATTAATCCTTATAATTATTTTTCTGCCTATTTTCTATAAATGTACAAAAGTTGTAGGGGTTGTACTTTGTAGGAAGAGTATCTGTTTTTATATAATCTTCTGAAAATATACCATCCCATGGATTAATAGAAACTAAAGAAGGACTAAAAATCTTTATTATAAATATTTCACCAGATTCAAATTTTACCTTAAGTTCGTAAGGAATTTCATCTGAAATCTTTTCTAATTCCTCTTCTGATATATAATTTTCATTCTTTGCACTATTTATAAAATTAATTAATATTTTTTTGTCATCATTATTTAATGTAGTAGAGGTGCAAAGATTAGTATTATAAAGTTCTAAAGAGTAATCGTTTTTACTTAAAAGTAGTTTACCTATTTCACATGTATAGTAATTTAATTTGGGCTTTTTTTCAAAATGAATATATTTAGGATTGTTTGCTTTGCAGCCTAAAAGGGTTATTGAAAAGAATATTATAAATAAAAAAAATAACTTTTTCAAAGAAATCTCCTTAATTAATTGTTGTAGTATATTTTTATTTTAAAAAAAAATCAATATGCATAAAGTAATAAAACAAAAAAGAAATCATAAAAATAAAAAGACATTAAGTTTGGGGAGAAAGTAAATGCTTATAATTGCAAGTATTGGACCAGCATCAATTAGTAAAAATATATTAAGAGATATAATTAATTCTGGAGCAGATATTTTAAGGCTTAATTTTTCTCATAATAGAAATGAAGATTTTAGGTTTGTAGTAAGTGCAGCTAGAAGTATAAATAAGAATATACATATTATGCAAGATTTGTGTGGAAGTAAAATAAGAGTGTCAAAAAAATTGTCAAAAACTTTTAAAGTTTTTAAGGGTCAAAAAGTAGTGTTTTGTAGTGAAGAAGCTTATAGTAATGAATTTAGAAATAATAAAGATGCTCTTGTTCCAATAACAATAAAAGAAAAGTTAATAGCAGAAATAGAAAGTAAATTTATAACAATGAAGGACAATACAATGGTTTTTGCAGTTAA
Organism: Clostridiales bacterium; assembly: GCA_012519155.1. Taxonomy (GTDB): domain Bacteria; phylum Bacillota; class Clostridia; order Clostridiales; family Clostridiaceae; genus Clostridium. The sequence continues at coordinate 16,109 of JAAYQS010000197.1, read as the reverse complement.
AAAAATAGAAAAAAACAAAGTATTTTGCATAACAAAAAAAGGAGGAATTATTAGAGCAGATAAAGGATGTAATATAAAAAATATAAATAGGGATGATGTTTTATTATCTGAAAAAGATAAAAAGGATATTCTTTGGGGCTATGAAAACAAAGTAGATATAATAAGTCAATCTTTTGTAGAATCTCCTATAGATATAAAAAATTTAAAAGAATACATTAAAGATTTTAAAGATTTTAATCCTAAAATTTATGCTAAAATCGAATCTAAAAAAGGCATTAAAAATATAAGGGAAATTGCTTCTATATGCGATGGAATTATTATAGGAAGGGGAGACCTTTTACCTGAAACATCTATGTATGAGGTGCCCTTTTATGAAGAATACATTTTAAAAAAATTAAAAAACTACAATACAAAAATTATTTTTGCTACTCATTTGCTTGATAGCATAATAAGAGATTCTAGTCCAAAACTTCCAGAAATTGAAGCTATATATAATATCATAAAAACAAGGGCTGATGGTTTTTTATTAGCAGGTGAAACATCTGTAGGAAAATATCCTGTAAGGGCTGTAAAAATATTAAAGTCCCTTATAGATAAATATGAATAAAATTGATAAAATTGGTGATAATAACTTATATAACATTACAAGTAAGGTGAAAGTATGAGAACTTTAAAGCAGATTATTTATTTGTTGTATGAGATTATTATATCTTATTATGTTTATTGTATTTGTGTATTATTTCTTAAAATAGGGTTTAATGAAATTTCAAGAGATATTTATTTTATATTTTTTGGAATGTTCTTATTGTTTCCTCTTATAAAAAGTTATAAAATTACCAAAGGTACAAATTTATTATTGCTTCAAAATCAGTATAAAATAAACAATAATTTAAAAAAGCTTAAAAATATAAATAAATTATATAATCCCATTCTTAAAAATGAAAATGAAAAACAACAGTTAGATTGTATAGTTATTACAGATAAAGGTGTTTTTAATGTAGTAAGATCTAATTTAAAAGGAAAAATAAAAATATTAAATGATAATGAGTGGTACCAAAAGAATGGAAAAAATTATATAAAAGTAGAATCACCTATAGAAAGAGTAAAAAATTATAGAAAAATCTTAAGAAATGCTTTTAAAGAAGATATAATTTATGATGTTATTGTAATGATGGAAGATAGGGTTAAAATTGAATCAGAAAATAATTCTAATGCTCCAATTATAAGTTACCATGAACTTAAGAAATTTATAAGTGAATATAATAATAAAGAAATTTTTAAATCAGATGAACTTTATGATAAGCTTTATCCATATATATATGAACATAAAGATTCTTCTGGGTATATGAATATTTATAATAAATATATAGAATCAAAATGGAAGTGTAGAGGACGTCTTGCAGTAATACTTGTATCGTTTGTTTTTTATATAAAAAATATAATCATAATTTAATACTCTTTTATGTTGGTTAAAAAAATATTGATAAATAAATATTGATAAATAAATTTTACTGTGTTATAATAACATTCGTGCTAGTTTATTAAGCTGGTTTGGCGGAATTGGCAGACGCACAAGACTCAAAATCTTGCGTGGGTGACTACGTGTGGGTTCAAGTCCCACAACCAGCACCAGCATTAAAATGACTTCATGATTATTTTTAATTATGGAGTCTTTTTATTTTTTAATATTTAGTTTATAATATTTTTGATAGTTAAATTATTATGTAAGGAGAGATTAGATGGAATCTATATCTATTGAAAAAGAATTAAGAGAAAATTGTTATCCTGGAAGAGGAATAATAATTGGTAAATCTCAAGATGGTAAAAAGGCAGTAACAGCTTATTTTATTATGGGTAGAAGTGAGAATAGTAGAAATCGTGTATTTGTAGAGGAAAATGAAGGAATAAGAACTGAGGCTTTTGATCCTTCAAAGTTAACAGATCCAAGTTTAATTATATATGCACCAGTTAGAGTATTAGGAAATTCTACAATAGTAACAAATGGAGATCAAACTGATACAGTATATGATTTGATGAAGGAAGGAAAAACATTTGAACAATCTCTAAGAACTAGAGAATTTGAGCCAGATGGTCCAAATTATACTCCACGTATTTCTGGAATATTAAATGTTAAAGATGGGAAATTTGATTATGCAATGTCAATATTAAAAAGTGCAAATGGAAATCCAGAGTGTTGTAATAGATATACTTTTACATATGATAGTCCAATAAATGGACAAGGTCATTTTATTCATACATATAAAACTAATGGAAATCCATTACCAAGTTTTGAAGGTGAACCAAAGTTAATATCTATTCCTAATGATATTGAAAAATTTACTGAAGCATTATGGACAAACTTAAATGAAGATAATAAAGTTTCATTATTTGTAAGATTTATAGATATAGAAACTGGAAAATATGAAACTAAAATAATTAACAAGAATAAATAATTAAAGGCGTGTGCAAATTGATTAATTTTTTAATCATAAGCCACGCTATTTTTTATTATAATTATAGTCTTTAAAATTGTATATGTTGTATATAATAAAAGTGAAATTTTCACCTTTTTTAAAATGCTAAACAATGTTATAATATATAATGTTGAAAAAAAATAATAAACAATGGGGGGGAAGGCTCTTTGCCTTATTAACATATGATATTAGAAGAACAGTTTTATAATAACAATAGAATGGAAGCAGATAAATGTACAGCATTATGTTTAGATTTATCATTAATTACAATTATAGTAACTTGGATATGTAATAAATTAGGATGCTTTAGTGCTTCTATACCTCAAAATACTATGAATATAGTGTTAAGTATTACAATAATATTGTTAGGTGGTCCTATTATTTTAACAGAAGTATTGAAAATACATAAAATTTGGGTAGCTTATTTAAACATGACAGGACTTGTTATTGTTGTTTCAGTACTTTATTGTGTTTTTAATGTAGAAGCATTATTTGCATTATTATTACCACTATTTGTTGTAGAATTATACTTTGACAAAAAGGTAACTATATATACAATTATTTTGTCTTATTTATCAATAATAGCATCACATTATATAGGAATTTATACTAATTGTATACCTGAAAAAATAGCTGGAACTATTAATACACCTTATGAAGTTACAATTTATGCACTTATTCCAAGGCTTGTAGTATTTTCATCTTTTGTAGTTGTTACTATAGTACTATCTAAAAGGGCTTCTAATATGCTTCAAAAATTATTTGTTACAAATAAAAAAATGCAAACTACTCAAGAAGAACTTGTTAGAAATTTTGCTGAAATAAGCGAATCAAAATCAAGACATACTGGCTCTCACATTAAAAGAGTTGCAAAGTATATGAAATGTATTGCAAAAGCTACTAACTGGGATGATGAAACCTGCGAAAATTTATCAATTGCATCAATGATGCATGATATTGGCAAACTTATGATTCCATCTGAAATAATAGAAAAAAGAGGACCTCTTACTGATGAGGAATTTAACATAATAAAAGAACATGTTATTTATGGTTATGAACTTTTAAAAGATTCGCCAGGGGAAATAATGGAAATGGCAAGTATTATAGCTCTTGAACACCATGAAAGATGGGATGGTACTGGATATCTTGGAAAGAAGGGAGAAGAAATACATATATATAGTAGAGCAATGGCTCTTGTAGATGTATTTGATGCAATGGTATCAAAAAGACCATATAAAGAAAAGTGGCCTATTGAAATAGTTTATGATGAAATAGTATCTCAAAGAGGTAAACAATTTGATCCTAAAATGGTAGATATATTTATAAAACACTTTGACGAATTTAAAGAAATTTTAAGACAATTTCCTGATTAGATTAATAATATTAAAAAAGGCTATATGTAGGTGATATTATGGACAATAAAGTTATGATGCAGTACTTTGAATGGTATCTGCCAAGTGATAAAACATTGTGGAGAAATGTAAAAAAAGATGCAGTTCATTTGAAAGAACTGGGAATTACTGAGGTTTGGCTTCCACCAGCATATAAGGGAGCTAGTGGTGTTACAGATGTTGGCTATTCTGTTTATGATTTGTATGATTTAGGAGAATTTTATCAAAAAGGATCTCTTGAAACAAAATATGGGTCAAAGGATGAATATTTAGAGGCTATAAATGAACTTCACAAAAATAATATTAAGGTTTATGCTGACACCGTTTTAGGTCATAGAACAGGAGCTGACGAGCTTGAAAAAACTTATGCTGTAAAAGATGATCCTTATAATAGAAATGAAACTATTGGAAAAAAGAGAAAAGTACAAGTTTGGACAAAGTTCGATTTTTGGGCAAGAAATGGTAAGTATTCTAACTTTAAATGGAATTGGACTAATTTTCATGGTGTTGATTATGATGAACTTAATCATGAAAATGGAATATTTAGATTTATAGATAAAGAATGGGATAAGGATGTAGATAAGGAACTTGGTAATTATGATTATCTTCTTGGTGCTGATGTGGATATGGATGATGAAGAAGTAATTGAAGAGTTAAATAATTGGGGAAAGTGGTATTTAGATTTTACAGGAATTGATGGATTTAGGTTAGATGCAGTAAAGCATATTAAGTTTTCATTTTATAATGACTGGATTAAAAATATGCGAAAGCATTCAGATAAAGAACTTTATGCTGTAGCAGAATATTGGAGTGGAAATTTAGAGGCCCTTAAAAATTATATTAGTAAAACTAGCAGGCAAATAAAAGTATTTGATGTGCCTCTCCATTATAATATGTTTAAAGCTACTAAAGATTTTGATAATTTTGATATGAGAACTATTTTTGATGGTACTGTTGTAAAGGAAGATGAAGAAATGGCAGTAACCTTTGTAGATAATCATGATAGTCAATATGGTCAAGGATTAGAATCATGGATAGGTGAGAATTTTAAGGACATGGCTTATGCACTTATTCTTTTAAGAAAAGGTGGAGATCCATGTATATTTTATGGTGATTTATATGGAGTTAAATGTCAAAATATAAATAAAACAAGACATTTGGAAGAACTTTTAAGGGTTAGAAGATTATATGCATATGGCAAAGAAGAAGATTACTTTGATGATAAAAATGTAATAGGATGGACTAGATTAGGAGATAATGAACATGAGGGTTCTGCTGTTGCAGTTATTATGTCAAATGGAAAGGAAAAATCAAGCAAAAAAATGTTTATAGGAAGTAAATTTGCAGGAAACATTTTTTATGATTATCTTGGTAATGTAGAAAAAACAGTTACTATTGATAAAGAAGGATATGGAATATTTAATGTTAATGAAAAAAGTTTATCAGTATGGGTAAGAAAATAAATTAAAATATTATAATTACATAAAATATGGGGGATTTAAAAAATCCCTTTTTTTTATTAATTAATAAGGATGGTAATAAAGTGAAAAAAGGATTTGAAAAGTTTAATTTAAGTGAAGAAATATTAAAGGCTCTGCATTTACTTGGATATAATAGTCCAACTAAAATTCAAGATAAGGTAATAGGTGAAGTATTACTTAATAAGGATTTAATAGTAAAAGCTCAAACAGGTAGTGGGAAAACAGGATCATTTGTTATTCCTTTGTGTGAAAAAATAAAATGGGAAGAAAATGATCCACAAGTACTTATTTTAGCACCTACTAGAGAACTTGCTATTCAAATACAAAAAGATGTTAAGAACATTGGAAGATATAAAAGAATAAAAGGGGTTACTTTATATGGTAAGGCTCCCTTTAAGGATCAAGAGAGAGAATTAAAAAGCAAAACTCATGTGGTAATAGGAACTCCAGGAAGAGTTCTAGATCATATGGATAGAAAAACATTAAATACAAAAAATATAAAATATGTTGTTATAGATGAAGCAGATGAAATGCTTAATATGGGGTTTATTAAACAAATAGAAGCTGTTTTTAGAAGGCTTAATAAAAAGAGAGTTACACTTTTATTTTCTGCTACAATAAAAGATGAAATTAGAAATCTTGCATGTAAAAATTTATATAAGCCATTAAATATAGAAATAGAAAGTGATAAACTTATTACTGATAATATTGATCATTATTTAATAAGAACAACTAATGCAGAAAAGGATAACTTTTTATTAAGATTATTAATAAAGGAGAAACCTGATACAGCTGTTATTTTTTGTAGAACAAAAGAAAATGTAGATAAAGTATTTAAATTATTAAAGGATGAATCATATTCAGTAGATAAAATTCATGGTGGTATGATGCAAGCTGATAGAATAAAGTCTATGGAAAATTACAAAAGTGGTAAATTTAGAATATTAGTAGCTACTGATGTAGCAGCAAGAGGTATTGATGTAGAAAATATCACACATGTTATTAATTATGATATTCCAATGGAATTAGATTCGTATGTCCATAGAATTGGTAGAACAGCAAGGATAGGGAAAAGTGGTAAAGCTATTACTATAATAAGTGAATATGAGGAACAATTCCTTCAAAAGCTTCAAGAATATATTGGTATAAATCTTACTGAAATAAATAAGGATAAACTTATGTGTTCTAAGGAAGAAGTTCAAAAGGCTAATGAAATATTAAGTGAAAAACCAAAGGAAAAGGATAAGAAAGATAAAAATTTAGATAAAAATATTACAAAGATATTTTTAAATGGTGGGAAGAAGAAAAAAATAAGGGTACTAGATATTGTGGGAACCATATCTAACATTGAAGGAATTTCTTCTGATGATATAGGTATTATAGATGTAAAGGATAATTGTAGCTATGTTGACATACTTAATGGAAAAGGAAAACATGTTTTAGATGTTCTTAAAAATAAGACTATAAAAGGAAAAAAACTTAAGGTGGAAATTGCAAAAGACAAATAAATATTATTATAAAGTGGTATAATAAAAATGGATTATTAATTGATAATAATTAAAATAGTGGGGAATTAAAATGAAAAGATACAATATGCAAATTATTTTTTCGAAATTGAATATTATTATTGGTATGAATTTTATATTGCTTTTTATAATTCTTTTTGCTTATGTTGGTGAAAATGATACTATAAGAGTTTATTTATTAGCTATACTTGGATTTTCATTTATTTTAGAAGAAATAACTAAGGAATTAACTGGTGAATACAGTTATATTTTTATTAAAGCAATGAATTTAATTAAGCAGCTATTAATAGTTTTTTTATTCTTTTTGTTAAAGGATATGTTTTTAATGTCTGTATATTGTTTTTCTATACATATTTATACATCGCTTCAATTATTGCTTGTTTTTAAAAATACTAATATAAAACATCGTGTATATGCTTTTGGGCAAATAGTTATTTCATTATTTATTGTTTTTGGGGTAGAAGTATATAAGAAATGTATATCATTAGATGAACTACTAGTATGTGTTTTATTGTTTATTACATATGTATTTATGCTTAAAGTTGTTGAAAAGTATTTACGTATTAGCGACAAAATTATATTAAATAGTGATATTAATGTAGTTTCAGTATGTGAAAATGATAATACAATAATAGAAGATGAATCTCGTGCCTCTTCTAAGGTAATATCAAGAATGCTTGGAATAAAAGAAAGTGATGCTTCAAATTTTAAATATCATAAGGAAATAGATATTGAGAATTTTAAGAAATTTAGCCAAAATATAGATATATCGAATGAAATTAAGTCTTTAGTTAATGAACTTATGAAAAAAATTAAAGGTACTCATTTTGTTTTAGTATTTCTTGAAAATGACTCTCAAAAAACAGTTAATACAATGGGCATAGAAACAGTAATAGGAAGAGATTTAGTAAATAGAACAAAAGAAGCTGTTAATAATGGATTATTTAAAGATATTTTTAATACTAAAAGCACTGTTATAGATAATAATATTGATTATAATAAATACAAATTTTTAAAAAAAGAAGATGGTATAAAATCTATATTATTTACTCCTTTATTAAAATATGATTTAATTGTTGGATGGTGTGTATTAGCATCAAAAAATGAGGGATTTTTTAAGGAAAGTGAATTGATGTTTTATGAAATTTTAACTGACGAAATTATACCAAGATGTGAAGAAATATATTTATTTAAACAAATGGAACAATTAGCAATTAGAGATTCTCTTACAGGAGTATATAATAGAAGGTATTTAACAGAATTATTTAATGAAATATCAAATGAAGTAAGAAGTATAAAGAGTAATAAATTTAAGATGTCTATTATATTGTTTGATTTAGATAGATTTAAAAGAATTAATGATACATATGGACACTTATTTGGAGATACAGTAATAAAGGTTTGTGCAAATATTGCCAAGGATATAGCTTCAAAAAATAATGGAATAATATCAAGATATGGTGGCGAAGAATTTGTTATTATATTTCCAGGAAAGAATGTAGAGGAAACACAGAAAATTGTAAAAAATATAATGGATGAAATAAGCAATTTTGAATTTATTGTAAATGAAAAAGTAGTTAATGTAAATATAAGTGTTGGAATAACTGCTTATCCTGAAATTACAAAGGAAATTGAAAACTTATTAAAGGAAGTTGATTGGGCTATGTACTATTCAAAACAAAATGGCAGAGGTATTGCTACTGTATATAGTAAAAATGTATTAAAATATTTGAAAATGATAGGTGAAATATAAAAATTATAAATTAACAAAATGTTAAATATATACTTTCATTTATAAATATAGTAAGATAATGTGGTATAATTAAATAGTAATTTAATATCATTAAATTTCTATTTAATTATTTTTTAAATTTTATTACAAAAAAAGTAATCTAAGAATTTATTTTGTAAAAAATATATAATATATTAATAAAAGAGGTAGAGAGTAATGTATAGTAGCAAACTAAGAACAGTTGTAGTAATATCATGCATTTTAATGACAAGCTTTACATGGAACACTATTGCATATGCAACACCTAGTGTAGCAGATGAACAAATTCAGCAACATGATGAATTGGACAAGCAATATAATGAAAATGAAGCAAGTATACTTAATTTAGAAACTGAAATACAAAAAATAGATAATGAACTTTCTATGTTAACATTAGAAATGGAAAAAACTCAAAGTGATCTTAATGAAATTAATAAAAATCTTGAAACTGAAAATAAAAATTTAGAAGATGCAGAAAAATTAATGGATAGTCGTATAAGAGAAATATATAAAAATAAAAGTACTTCAATTAATTATCTTGAATTTTTAATGAAGTCAGATAGTTTAGGTGATTTTTTACTTAGAGTAGATTGTGCAGTTAAATTAGCAGATACTGATAAAAAGAATGTTGAAAATATTGAAGAGTTAAAGGAAAATATTGAAAAAAACAAGGAGGAACAGGAAAATCTTAAAACTCAGCAACAAAACCAGCAACAGGAATTAGATAATAAGAAAAATCAATCTAATGAAAAAATGAAAGAACTTATTGAAATAAGAGCAAAAACTCAAACATCTATTAAAGATACTGAAATAGCTATGGTTGAGCCTCTTATAAATCTTGCTAATTCATCTCAATCTATTGAAGAATTAAATGGAATTATTTCTGCATTAGAAGGTGTAAAGCCTAAAATAAAAACACAGGAAATATTAGATAAAATAAATAAGGCAATAGAAGAGATTAAAACAAAGGTATCAGGACTTGTTGGCCATGGAGAAACTCCACCTGCATCAACAAATGCAATTGTATTAGAAGCTTATAAATATTTAGGAATACCATATCTTTGGGGTGGAGATAATCCTGCAACTGGTATGGATTGCAGTGGATTTACAAGTTATGTATATAGACAATTTGGATATGAAATAACTAGAACAACTTACACACAAGTAAAAGTTGGTACAGAAGTTGAAGTTTCACTAGATAAGCTTCAACCAGGAGATTTGTTGTTTTTTGGTGACAAATCTGCACCACATCATGTAGCTATATATGTAGGTAATAACATGTATATCCATGCACCACAAACTGGTGATGTAATAAAGGTATCTTCTGGTGCATTAAGGGCATGCACTGCAAGAAGGATAGTTAATAGTAAAGATGTAATGAAAAAGAATTCACAAAATTAAAAATTAGAAAAGTAAGAGGTTGAGATAGCAGTTGAAAATTATTATCTCAACCTTATTTTTTTGACTATTTTTATAAAAAGAAATTGTAGAATGTCGTAAAACAGTTAAGATATAGAAAATAAGTACGAAAATTAAAGTAGAATTTTAAAATTATGGGGGAATTATGTATGATAAAGATAAGAACAAAAATAGTTGCAGCTATTTCTGCAATATCTATAATTTCTGTTATTTCTGTAACTACTATTGCCACTGCAAATATAAAAAGCATATTAAAAGATTCCACAGGAGAAAATATACAATTAGAATGTGTAAGTAATGGTAATGAAATTAATAGTACAATTTCTGCAATAGAGCAGGCTGTAAATACAATGAATGATATTGCAGTAAATAATCTAAAGGATCTTAATACTTTTAAGGTAGATAATAATTATGTAAATAGCTATGTGGAACAGATGAAAAGTTCATTTAAGGAAATTGCAAGTAATACTAATGGAGCTTTAACTTATTATATTAGATTTAATCCTGATTATACAAATCCAACATCAGGAATATTTGCATCTAGGAATACTAATGAAGCTGATTTTAATGATTTAGTACCTACTGATTTTAGTATGTATAGTAAAGATGATTTAGAACATGTTGGTTGGTATTATGTGCCTATTAATAATAATAAAGCAACATGGATGGATCCCTACTATAATGATAATATTAATAAATATATGATTTCTTATGTTGTACCATTAAAGGTAAATGGAGTGACAATTGGAGTAGTAGGAATGGATGTGGATTTTGATGTCATAAAAAACATAATAGGCAAAGATGAAAATTCTGACTATGGATTTTTACTAGATAGTAGTAATAATATAATATATCATCCTGACTTTAATGATATTTTAAGTTTAAGTGAAGTAGATAATGGATCTTTGAAGGAAATTCAAAATTATATTGAAAATGGTGAAAAGTCTAATGAAGTAATTCAATATAAATACAAAAATGAAAACAAAAGACTAGTATATACAAAATTAACAAATGGAATGATATATGCTTTTACTATTCCATATAGTGTTATTACACATAAAATTAATAGCATTATGATAAGGCTTATAATTATTAGTACTCTAGTATACATTGTGGCAATAATAGCAGCAGAAGTTTTAGGAAGAAAATTATCTAAACCAATATCAAGGGTAACTGAAATGATAAAAAAGGGTGGCAAATTAGATTTTAGTTTTGATAATAACTATAAAAATTTATCAAAGTATAGAGATGAAATAGGAGAACTTGCTAAGGCATATGAAAATATGAGAAAAGAAATAGTAAATTTAATTAGCCAAATGAAAGATAATGTACTTAATTTGAACAATAATAATGTAAAAATATCAGAAGATAGTTCAGTTATGGAAAATCACGCTAATGGGATGGAAGAAGATGTTAGTAATATACTTTCAGAAATTCAAAAGTCAAGTGAAGCTACTGAAACTATAACTGTTTCTATAAGTGAAGTAAGAAAAGCTGTTAGGGCCTTATCAGATAAAGCTCTTGAAAGTAGTAATAATTCATTAAGTTCAAAAGAAAGAGCTTTAAATGTTAAAAATAAAGGTGAAGAATCAACAAATACAATTAACAATGTTTATAAAGAAAAACTTGAAAAATGTAATAGAGCAATAGAAGAAGGTAAAATAGTTAAGGAAATAGAAGTTATGGCTGAAACTATAGAAGAAATATCAGAACAAACAAATCTTCTTGCATTAAATGCAGCTATTGAATCTCAAAGGGCAGGAGAAGCAGGAAAAGGTTTTGCTGTAGTTGCAGAGGAAGTTAGAACTCTTGCAGAAGCATCTAAAGATGCTGTAGTAAGTATAAAAGAAACTATTAAGAAAGTGGAAAAATCATTTGAAGATTTATCAAATAATAATATGGAAATTCTTCAGTTTGTAGGAAATGATGTATTAGATGAATTACAATTTATAAAGAAAACAGGTGATGAGTATTACAGTGATGCTGATAGCGTTAACAATATTTCAGAAGATTTAGCTTCTATGTCAGAGGAACTTTCAAGTGTAATAGATGAAGTTAATAATCTTGTTATAACTTCAAATGATGCAGCACAAAATTCTTGTGACAGTGCTGGTAATATTTCAGGTTTAATTAAAGAAAATATTGAACATATAGAAAAGGTAATTGAAGCGCTAAATAAGGAACAAGAAGTATCAGAAAATATAAGCAAGCTTATAGATAAATTTAAATATTAATTACATTTTGTGTAAATATTATTCTCCATTACTATTTTCATTTTAATTTGTAATGGAGATTTTTTATTATTATTAATTACAGTTTTGTTATAATGGCAATTGCACAAGGCATTTTTCCTTTAATCAAAATATAGTCTATGTTTTTATACTTAGTTTTTTCAAAGAATTGTTTATATGAAGAAAAATCAAACTGATTTTTAAAATTAGCTCCAAACTTTTTCAGACAGTGAATGAATAGACTTGGTTTTCTGAAAGTCATGGTATACACCTATTTACTTTTTTGAAATAATCTATGTACTCCTGCCCATATATACCAGTTGTAATTGTCAATCTATATTTTTGTACTTTTAATTATAGGAATATGTTATAAAAAGCATATGCAATTATTCCAATATAAGGTATAATAAGTTTAATAAATTGTTTTTTTGATGATTAATATGTTAATTGTGCCATAGGGCTTGATTATAAATGCAAAGATAAAAAAGCAATGTACATTCAAAAATACTATTTAGTTTACAGTTTAGTCTATCTGTTGATACTGTTGTAAAGGACATAAAAAGAAATCCTAAGAGGATGCAGCGTGAAGTGAAAAAGCAGATGAGGGAAAATGGCATTTTCCTAGAAGAAGTGGAGATATAGAAGACTATGGAAATAATGGAAAGGGACCTGTTTGGTGGTATCCCATGAACAAAATGTATAGTAATGATAATAGACCCTCAAATGAAGAGTTGGAAGAAATGAAGTCAAGGTGCAACTGTAATGACTGAGTTGTTGGCAAGGAATAAAGTGCAGATTGATTATGCTTTTTTAGATGGATTATATTGTAGCACATTAAGGAAAATTGAGTGGTATATGTTCGTCTATTTTATAACATCATATATGGCTATTCCTATATTTTTAGCCATTTTGTAGTTGTAGGGAGAAAAGGATATATGAGTAAAAAAGTAATATGGATAATTGTGTGTGTCATATATTTGATTATTATCCCAATTATTATTGCAATTATACATAGCATAGTAATGGGAAAATATACATATGCCAAGTATGATTCTGATAAATACTTGCTGTATGCAGATATTGCAGATAAATATCCTCGTGAAGAAATAAAGATTCCATCTGGAAATAATATTTTATCAGCGTATCTTTATGGAAAAGAGAATACGAAGGGTGTCATCGTTGTTGCACCAGGGCATGGCGATTCAAATGATATAAAATTATATGAAGTTCGATATTTTGTAGATGCAGGATATCAAGTGCTTGGATTTGATTATACAGGATGCTATACAAGTGAAGGTAAGAGATTAGGTGGGTATACTCAGGCAGTATACGATTTGGATTCAATACTTACATATTGCGATAATAATGATTCATTTTCTAATTTGCCTATATACTTGTTTGGCCATAGTATGGGAGGATATGCGGTAACCACAATTTTGAATTTTGAACATAGAGTGGATGCAGTTGTTTCTGCATCTGGATTCAACTCGGCTTCTGAACAGTGGGAGTGCTCTGTAAAGCGATTTATAGGATTTGCATATCCAATTATAAGACCATTAAATCTTGCATTTATATATTTTGAATATGGTGAGGACAAGGATTTATCGGCAATAGATGGAATTAATACGGTAGATATTCCTGTACTTGTCATATCCGCAGATAAAGATGTTTTTTATAATGAAAAAAGAAGTGCTATTTATGAAAAAAGAGATTTAGTTAAAAATAAAAAATGTAAATTTATGTTAATGGATAAGCCGAATCACAATGAACATTATACATATTTTTTGACAGATGCAGCACTTCAATATCAAAAAAGCAATCCTTCCGAAAATATCGACAAAGAGTTATATATGGAACATGATGAACAAATATTAAGTATGATTATTAATTTCTTTGATACTTCAAGGTAAAAAAGAGCAGATATTAGTAATATTCTGTTTGAAAGGTCAAAGCTATTGGATATTATGCCATAGTTTATGGAATGAGGGTTAATTAAAGCAGTTTATACTTTGTTGCTGAAGTTGATAGTGCAATAGTTGGAGCTGTATGGGTTCGTATTATGAATGACTATGGTCATGTTGATAATCAGACTCCATCCTTTGCTATTTTGTTTTTGAAAGAATATCGCAATTATGGAATAGGTACTGAGTTAATGAAAAGGATGTTGGTTCAGTTGAAAGAATGTGGGTATAAACAATCTTATTTAATGTGAAATTAAGAATTACTTAGTTGAGGCCCAAAGCATTGACATAATTGAGTTCTTATATAAGTATAGGTGTAAGCTTTGAAAGTGGAGCTTGTCCACCCATACAATATATAATTAAAATTTTTACCACGAAGGAGTAAAAATGTCTTAAATTCTTAATTATTAATTATTAATTATTAATTATTAATTATTAATTAACCGAAGTTATAAGTGATAAAGAATAAAAGGATTAATGAAGTAAATATTTGAAGCAACATTTAAAAATAAGATAATATATGTGTATAATTAATATGTAAAAATTTTAATATTTTAGAGGTAGTAATTATGAAAAGAATAACAATTACAGATTGGTCTCACCAAATAGTAAAGAAATATGTAAAAGAGGGCGATAATTGTATAGATGCAACTGCAGGAAAAGGAAATGATACGCTTTTTTTGTCTAATTTAGTAGGAAAAAGTGGGAAGGTGCTATCTTTTGACATTCAACAGGAGGCTGTAGAGGCTACAAAAAAGTTATTATTAGATAGTAAAATTAGTTGTAATTATAATGTTATTTTAGATAGTCATGTAAATATGGATAAGTACATATTTAAGGATTCTGTAAGTGCAGTAATGTTTAATTTAGGATATCTTCCAGGCGGTAATCATAACATACAAACAAAATATAATACTACTATTGAAGCTATTAATGTAGCTCTTGAGCTTCTAAAAGCAGGAGGCATTATAAGTATATGTATATATAGTGGTGGTGATAGTGGTTTTATAGAAAAAGACAAGGTACTTGAATATTTAAGAAAATTAGATAATAAAAAATATCTTGTAATTTATAATGAGTTTTATAATAAACCTAATAATCCTCCAATACCAGTATTTATATTTAAACTTTAGGAGGAAAATTATGGAGTATTTTGATATACTAAATGAAGATGGAACAAGAACAGGAAAAATCAAAGAAAGATCCCTTGTACATAGGGATGGAGATTTACATGGAAGTGTAAGAATTTATATTTTTAGAAAAAGATATAATAGTAAAAAAATTGAAATTTTACTTCAAAAAAGAAGTGATAATAAAGATTCATTTCCTGGATGTTTTGATGTATCCTCGGCAGGACATGTTGATGTAGGAGAAGAATTTATAGATGCAGCAGTAAGAGAATTAAAGGAAGAATTAGGTATAGAGGCAAAAAAAGAAGATTTTATATTTCTTTTCACACAAAAACTTATGGCAAAAGATGTGTTTCACGGTAGTATTTTTGTAAGTAATGAAATAAATAATGTATATGTTTTAAAAGATAATGTAGATGTATCTTATATACATTATGAAGAAGATGAAATTCAAGATATATTGTGGATGGACACAAAAGAATTGTTATGCAATTTACAAAATGCAAACAAGAAATTTTGTATAAGTTTAGAGGAATATGAAAAAGTATTAAAAAGCCTTAGTATAATCTAATGTATTTCTTTTTGCAGTGATATTATTAGTAAATTACTTGGGGGTAGGTTATGGCAAATATATTTGATGGGTTAAAAAATATTTCAAAAGAAGATTTAGCACAGGAAGTAGCTATTTTAGAAACAATAAATTCAAAGAGTATAACCAAAATAAT
>JAAYQS010000196.1 GCA_012519155.1 Clostridiales bacterium | reverse complement strand
TTTAATCCATTACTAATACATTCTAGTGCTTCAGTATATTTCTTTTCATACAAATAAGTAATAGCATACATACTTTCTATCTCATCTGAACTACCAAAATTCTTTTTGTATTCATTTAATAACAACCTGCTGTTATTAATATCACCAGTACCTATAATTTTTTTTATTTCCTCTATCAACATTTCTCTATTATCCATCTTTTACTCCAATTCAATTATTTTTAATTCTAAACATATTTTATTGAAATTATTAATATACACTAACTATTACCACAGTTTATTTTACATTCTAATTTATCTATCAAAGATAGTACTTTCTTATTAAATTTAGCGTTATTAACAACAAATTCAAAATCTAATAACTCATTTAATGCTTCATTTAAAATAACAAACTTATCAGAATAATAATTTCTATCTAACATTCTTTCTACTTGTTGTAATTTTGTATCAATATTATTGTTTACAGCCTGTAATATTGTATTTTTATTATTCTTTTTCAAAATTTTTACATACAAGTATAAACACTCTATTATTCCATCATTTATAGTATCTTCTTTTCTTTGATCTTGTCCTGAATGAATTCTAAAATAAGATAATGTATCAGATATATACACAATTTTGCCCTTATAGCTTAAATTTATCCAAGTTACAAAATCACTTATGACATCCATCTGATGTCCACAGTACATTCCAAATTTACTATCCATCAGAGATTTCTTAAATATTGGAGTAGTAGTTTCTCCCAAAAAATTATTTACTTCTATTGAAATATACTGTTCTAGATCAGAAGAAGATAAAAAAATATTATTAAAAGATATTTTTCTTGTACTCTTATTATCAATAATTTTATTACCAGCCACATCTATAGGCTGCCTATATGAAGTAACCATTGATACATCTTCATAATTCAAAAAATAATCCATCATTGAACTTATCTTATTTTCTGCATATATATCATCATCCATTAAAAAACAAATATAATCACTTCTAGTTAAATTAATAGCCTTATTGAAATTTTCAATGACTTTAAGTTCTTCTTTATTCTTATAATATCTTATAAATTGTATATCATTATATTTTTTCATAACTTCATTAACAGATAAATTCGTACTATTATCAACTATTACAATTTCCTTATTTAAATAGTCTTGATTTATTGCACTTATAAGCGCTTCTTCAAACATTTTAGGCCTGTTATAAGAAGTAATCATAATTGATACCAAAGGAAAAATATCTTTTGAATATTCTTCCAAAAACTTATTTCTATAAATATTATAAGTATTATCTAGTGTTTCATTTACATTATCATAAATAGCACAAACACCTTTTGCTTGCATAATTACTACTTGCAATTTATTTCTATAAAATTCTAATGATTGCGACAAATCATAGAAATAGTTTCCATCAAATATATCATCACGCCAATGAATATCTTGTTGAGTCACCATAATAATTCCATTTATTACTTGCACATTTTTATAAAAAGAATTACTATTTTCCTGTATCTTATCAAAAAAATCACACTTAACTATCTTTGCACTGCTTATTATTTTTTTACTATCACTAAATACTGCTTTTGTATTTAATTTTTCGGCTCCACATACTCCTATCATTCCAATAGTATTATCACTAAATATTTTTAAAATATTTATTATAAAGTTGTGATCTACTATTCTCGTATTTTCGTTTATATATACCTTATATTTTGCATCTGTTTTATTCATAGCATAATTAAATGATTTTGCTATATTATTACTATCCTTAACATACACATAATCTACTGAATATCCAGTAGGTACATTTAATTTTTGAATATATTTAAGACATTCTAAATATGCATCTTCATTTTTTTTGATAATAATGAATGATATTTTTTTATTATTCATATACATTCCCCCTTATCTCTTCAATAAGAGTCTTTATATCTTCATTTTTATTGTTCAATTTATAAAGATAACTTAATGCAACTTCCTTTTCTCCAAATTGATTCAATATATATGCCAAATTATAAACAGTATCTAGATCTTGATTATCAATTTCATGTGCATATATAAGCAGTGGTAACACATTTTCATATTTTCCATACTCAAATAACTTTATTGCTATATAATTTAGAACATATATCTTATCTACTGAATACTTTTTTATACTATCTAAAAGTAATTGTTCATAGGAATCTGTTTCATCTAATAGTTTAAACAAACTAGCAAGACTGCTATCTATATCAATGTCAAATTCAATCCTCCACAAAAACTTCTTTATATTTTCAATTATTTTAATAATTGTATTTACTTCTTTTTTTATGTTATTAATTTCCTCGGAATCATTACTTAACTTTTCTACATATTGTCTTGCTAAATAATATTCTTTATTGTTTGAATAATATTTACTTAGGGCCATAAATAATCTTGAATTGTTAATATTATTATTTGTTAAAAACTCTAATATTCTCTTGCAATCAAAGAGCTTATTATTAATACATATTTCACTAATCTCCATTAATATGTCTATCCAATTGCAAAAAAATAATTTTACTGTTGATATTATGTCATAACATGAAAAATTATTTTTTATAAAATAATTAATTAAACATAATATGTCAACTTCATCATTATTGAATTTATTTATAGTGCCTTTTATTTCATCCAATATACTACTATATAAAACTATATATTTTTGCTTTCCGTATATATCATCATACTCATAAGTTTTACTAATACCAAGTCCATTGAAGATGTCTTTTATATTGCAAATATCACCATTATTAACTTGTGATGACTTTATTATAACCTTAGTTACATAAGATATTTTATTACAAAGCATTTCTTGTAATTCTATACTATTTAATATCTCCTTAATATCACTAATTAATATATAATCAAAGTGAACATTAATTTGCTGTAAATATTCTGGATATTATATAACATTCATCTTTGTACCCTTATAATATGACAATGATGACTCATATGTATTTATACCATAATAATTACAATCAATTCTATTCATTATATACATAGCAGTTGCACCAGTACCACAACCAACTTCAATAATATTAGGATTATTACCTTTAATAAAGTTTAAATATCCTATATCTATGTTCATTTTATTACTAGCTTTGAATCCCCACTTATTTTTAAATAGCTTTTCTTCAACATCTAATAATTGCTTATATATATAATCATATATTTTATTAGTTGTTTGCCTATATACATAAGTATCTTTACATAAGATTAATTTATAACCATTATTAATTAAATTTACAGAAAAATCACTTTCAGCATATTCTAAAGTTTTATAAATATTATCAAAACATTTTATTTCATTGAGAATTTGTCTCTTTATAAAAAAACAATATCCTTCAATCTTTTGTCTTTCTTCCCATTCACATTCATTACTTTCATAATTCTTTTTTAAAATTTCTTCCATTTTATCTTTATCATTTAAGCTATTACTACCTTCAATAAATTGATAATAACTAGATATATTAGTTGCAGGGGCTACAGCTGCCACCTTATTGTCACTATATGCACACCTTCTTAAATTTCTAATGAAATCATGTGATACAATGACACTGCTATCTAAAATAACAATATCATTTTCTTTTTTTGAAGCCTCTACACCTAAATTCCATGCTTTTGAAATGCCATCTATCCCTTCACTGCTCATTTTCTTAATATTTTTATAATTTATATTATCCTTATCATCAGTAACAATAATTATCTCCATATTACTGATATTACAATTTTTTTCTATACTCCATATACAATCATTTATACAACTGTGTTTTTTACTTATATCAACTATTATTATACTAATTCCCATAATTCAATCACTCGTTTTTATATATTATATTCTTTCAAAAATATTTTTCTGTATTTTTCATATTCTTCATCGGAACTAGTCCACGTTATTCCACAATCATGAATAACATCTGCCTCTTTATTATTGAGTATTACAGTTTTATATCCAAATTTACTGTATTCCTGTACTTGTGACACATCATAAAAGTGCCATCCACAGAATATATCATCTCTCCACTTCACATCATATTGAGTTATCATTATAAGTCCATCTATTGCTTCTGCATTAATTATTTTTTTATGTGAAGTTCCATATTCATTTTTTACCAAGTTACCATTATATGCATTATGGTATATATGATTATATGGCATTCTTGATTCCCACCATATTCCATTAGGAGGCATATTTTGAGCACCTGCAACTCCTATAAGTCCAATTCTTTCATCCTTAAAAACATCTAATATATCAAGTAAAAAGTTCTTATTAATAATTAATACATCTTGGTGAAGATATATTTTATACTTTCCTGTTGCTTTACTAATTCCTTCGTTATATCCAGATGTCATACTTTTTGCATTTTCTATCTTTATATATTCGATTGAATAGCCATTTGGAACGTTTAAATTATTTATAAATTTTAAGCATTCATTATACATTTCATTATCATTAACACATGAAATAAAAGAAAAAGTTTTATTATGCATTTATATTTTCCTCCTCTATCTCACATATAAGTTTTTTTATTTTATTATCTTTATGCTTTAATTTACAAAGATAACTTAATGCAAGTTCTGATTCTCCAATCATATTTAAAATATATGCTAAATTATAATTGGTATCTAAATCATCATTATTAAGTTCATATGCCTTCAATAAAAATGTAAGTACATTATCATATTTTTTACATTCAAAAAAAGTTATTGCCACAAAATTATACATATATATTTTATTTATAATTTCACGTTCTATTATCATTAATATATCATTGTCATTTATTAAATCATTACATATTAAACTCTTAAATTCTTTTGAACTTTCTTCTTTATCTATATCAAATTCAATTCTTCTAAGTATATATTTTGTTTTATTTATCCTACTTTTACCTTTTAAAACTTTTTCATACAATTCCCTTGTATCTTTATCATAAATATATACTTTTTCTAATCTTTTTAAATAAATAAGTGCCATATCAAATTCACCAAGATTATAATAAAATGAACTGCAATTCTTTAATGTATTAATATCATTATTATCATAATCATATGCTGATCTATAAATTTCGCCACAACACACTATGTTATTTTTAAATGATTGTTTTGCAAAATTATTTAAATCATAAGAAACTGATTTTGACATTTTTATTATGTACTGAATTAAATACCTAACACATAATTCATCATTTTTTGATAATTCAACCATTCCGTTAATATCTAAATGTTTTGAATCAATCCACCTTATATTCTGATCTATTTTCTTTAATACTTTATTTTTAAAAATAAGATAATATCTGTTTAAACTTTTACTATATATATTTTCTTCTTTTATGCCATCTTCAAGTACATAATCTGATCCTATACATTTCAAAATACTTTCTATCACATTTTCATTATTTTCATCTTCAGAGAGATTAAATATAAATTTTGTATTATAATCTATACAGTTAATAATAGCTTTATTAATATTGTTGTCACCTATAAAATCCATTACATTAGTAATAATTATATAATCAAATTTAGTATGGTTTAAGTATATATCTTTTGAAAAAATCATCATGTTTTTATCTAAGAAACCAAGCACCTTATAATTTGTGTCATATCCATAGTATTTACAATCTATTTTCTGCATTACATACAATGCACTAGCCCCAGTTCCGCAAGAAATTTCTAATATATTAGGATTTTTATCAGTTATAAACTTTTCATAGTTTTTATAAATGCACATATTTTCTCTAGAAGTAAATCCCCATTTTTTTCTGAATTTTTCTTCATTTCTACATAATAAATTATGATAGCTTTCATTATCTGAAAAACTAGCACTTCCATAGTGATGTATAAAAGTATCTTTACATAAAAACAATCTATAACCAGATTCTATAAGTCTTATGGATATATCATCATCTTCATAATTACCTGGTGAAAATCTTTCATCTAAAAAACCAACTTTATCTAAAGCCTTTCTTTTTATAAGCATACAAAAACCTATAAGTTTCTGTCTTTGTTCCCACAGATCTTTATTGGATACATTATGCTTCTGACAAAATTTGTGAAGTTCCTCTTCATTATCATAAGGTACACTAATAGCTTGATAATATGGACTAGAATTAGTTATTGGTCCTACAGCTCCTATATCATTATCACTATATAGGCATTTTCTCAAGTTAGAAAGCCAGTTTTCTGTAACTATAGTATCATTATTTAAAAGTAGTATATCATTATCATTTTTGCTGTTTTTTATTCCTATATTACATCCCTTAGGAAATCCTTCATTCTTGTCATTAAAAATACATTTAATATCTTTTTGTTCTTTAAGCCATAACCTTGTATCATCAGTAGATCCATTATCTACCATAATAATTTCTATTTCTTCATTCTTTGTATATTTTTTTATACTTTCTAAACATTTTTTAGTATATTCTATTTTATTAAATGTTAATATTACAATACTAGTCCCCATATCTCAACCCTTGCTTTTACTATATTCTCATATTTAAATAGTATCATAGTATAATTATATAACCATTGTTATTAACAATTTTTTTCAAAATATTAACATTCTGTTCATTAATCCACAATTTATAACAAAGGAATATTAAATTTCACATAACTTATAGCCTATTTTTCCACAAAAAAATACTAACATAATATTATTACGTTAGCATTTTTGTTAAAAATGTTAAATTATTGCCTTATCATTAACCTTTTTAATGCATCTTGTGATAAATCATATGTTTTAGACCTATTATAATAATCATATGCTTGTTCCTTTTTTCCAATACATTCATAAATTACACCTATATTATAATTTGCAATATAATCATTTACTCCTTCCATCTTACACTCTCCATATGTTGTTGCCTTTCTAAACTCACTTATTGCTTCGCTAAATAATCCATTGTTCATATATATAAGGCCACACAGAAATATAAAATCACATGATATTTTAAATTCATCATAAAGATTCAATATATCTAAAGCTTTATCATATTCTTTCATGTTTATCAATGCATATCCATAACTTTCTATCATGTCTTGAACATATTCAAGTTTTGTATCCAAATCAAATTCCATTGCACGAATAAAATACTTTTGAGCTTCTTTGTAATCTTCCTTCATATAGTAACTTTTTCCTAATTGATAGATAATATATGGATCATTCTTACCACATTTAAGTTCATTTTTTAACAATGTAATATTACGCCCTATCTTATCTTTTCTTTCAATCTCATCATATTCATATCCATTATGATCAACTTCAATGGGAATATTATATGTTTTATAGTCATACTCATTATCTATAGAAGTAATCTGTTCATGTATACTTCCCGAATACTTGTAATCTGATACCTTAAATAACCTGTTAACTCGTTCTTTATAGGTATATTTTTGCTTGTTTCTTGTATAAGTATTTATTCTAAGTATTCTGCCAACATTATGTTTGTTGTCTAAAACAAGATTATTAAGCACATTAAAGTCAACTTTCTTTATTGTTTCATCAGCATCTAACACAAGCACATATTCACTTTTTACTTTACTTAAAGCAAAATTTCTTGCAAAACTAAAATTATTGCACCATTTATAATCAAATATATTACTAGTATATTTTGCAGCAATTTTTTTAGTATTATCCTTTGAACCAGTATCAATAACTACTATTTCTAATCCAAAATTAACTATACTTTTCAAACTTTTTTCTATTATTTTTTCTTCATCTTTTACAATCATACATACAGTAATCATATTATATTTTAAGCTAAAATTAGCTCCCCCTATTCGTAATTCTTTAAAATTTCTTCTATCTGTTCCTTTAATTCAGTACTCTTACATATGTTGTATGCCCTATTATAATACTCTTTGGCATCATTATTTCTCTTTTCACTTTCTAAAATACAAGCCACATTATATGTAGAATCAAACTTATCTTCTGCTACTATGCTAGATATACATAAATCCAAAAGTGCATCTTCTGTTTTACCTTTCAAATATTTAATAATACCTCTTGTCAAAAGTACCTTATCATCATATTTAAATAACTTGTTTAGCTCATCTATAATTTCAGAAGCCTCATCTAATCTTTCATCATTAATGCACTTTTCACATGTGCTAATAAGATTATTTTTTTCTTTTATCATATCGTCAGATATCACAGTACTATCTATTTCATTAATGAATATTTTTATTATATTCTTAAAGCCTGGATATTTTTTAAGAAGATTCTTTAAGCCTCTTATATATAAGGATTTATCAGTGTTGCATTTTTTCATAATAGTATATAATTTATACCATAAATATTCAAATGGATTTAATACTTTAATGCAAAAATCTGAAACAAGAATTGTTTCATTATATACATACTTTACATAATTATTAAAACTATAAAAAGTCATAAGCACTAGCTTATTAAATTTATCACCCGTAATTGAAGGATTAAAAATTAATATCTTTTCTATTGATGTTACAAATACTAATTCATCAAAGTTAGAAGACAAATAATTTTTACTACAATATTCATATAATACTTTTAAACATTCATAATTAGTATGAACATATGAAATATAATTATTGAAAATATTATTTTCACATTTTTTTATATCTTCTAAAATACTCACATTATCTGGCAATATGTTTCTAAGTATTTTTGCCTTCCAAGAGTAATATTCATCAAACTTAAAATTTAATTTATTTGACTCAATCCTTTCTTCTAAATATACACACTTTAAGTACATATCTAATCTATCATCAATTCCATATAGCTTATCTAAATTGCATTTAACATCAAATGAAGCTTTATCTGCTTCAACTCTTTCAAGAACGCATATTATATTTTCTATATCATTTTCTTCTATTTCATTACTATAATATTTATGTAACTTTTCAAATTCAGCATTTACTATTAATGAATAAACGTATATAGCCTCTGTTCTCTTTATTATTTTTTCATCATCTAATTTTTCGAATTCTGTTATAACTTTATTATATTTTTCATTTTCGTAAAAACATGTAATATAGTCTACTAACATTTCATCATATCTACAAAATGAGTAATCCACAAGCGATCCATACTTCTTTTCATCCTCATGAACAAGAATACCTTTTTCTTTTTTATCGTGCATATCAAAATATATTTTAAAGTTTTCTTCTGCTTCATCATATTTTTTTAATTTCTTATAACAAAATGCAAGCACAAAGAAAAAATCAAGACTACTTTTACAATATTCTATTCCTTGCTTTGCTACTTCTATAGCTTTCTTATAATTAGCAATATTCACAAGTTCTCTTGAATAAAAATGATATACATTTACATTTCTTTGACCATCTTGTCTTTTTCTATCAAGTTCATATGCCTCTTTAATAGTATCTAGAGCTTTCATGGTTTCATTTGCCATGGAATAAGTCTGTGCAAGTTGAAATCTTGTATATATAGGTTCAACACCATTTTTCAAATCAGCTTCAAGAAGTTCTTTATTTCTTTCATATTTATATTTCATAACTTCATAATCTTCTCTTGAATATCCATAGTGGAGTACTGCCACCCTAGAATTTGTGTAAGGTTTCATTACTCTTGGTTGTTCATGTACTCTTCCTACATAATAAAACTCTTTATTTTTCTTAAACAATCTAAATAGATTTGCACTTATATAATTATCACTATCTGCATCTAAAAGATTTTTTATAATAATCTCTGCAGCATTGTATTTTTTACCCTCATTTGATTTAATAAATTGAACAAGCCTTTCTGGATTTTGAAGAACTTCATCAGCATCTATTATAAGTATCCATGTACCTTTGCAGTAATTTATACTTATATTTCTCATATCTGCAAAATTGCCATTCCATTTATGTTCATAAACTCTATGAGCATACTTCTTTGCAATTTCTTTAGTTTTGTCTGTGCTTCCAGTATCTACAACTACTATTTCATAATCAAGCTTACCATCTAAATTTCTAAGTGCCTTAAGGCATCTTTCCATATTTTTTTCTTCATTTTTTACAATCATTGCAACACTTAAATCCATATATCTTTCCCCTTTTTATTTAAGTTAGTGTAAAGTTTTTCACACTATTTTTCTTTTTAAATCTTTATATATCAAGGTTTCGTAAGTTTTTTGTATAAAAAAATAACGACCCCCTAATTTCTATGTTAAAATTGAATATCTCAC
>JAAYQS010000195.1 GCA_012519155.1 Clostridiales bacterium | reverse complement strand
TCCAGGAACAATCCGTGGTGATTTTGCTCAAGCACCAGCTGAAGGCGCTGCAACATTTAACATCGTTCACGGTTCAGATTCACCAGAATCAGTAGAACGCGAAATCGCCCTTTGGTTTGGGGAATAAACTTTTTTAATCAAAACATAAGACAGTCCTTGAACTGTTTTTTGTGCGCATGTAAGTAATTTCAAAGTAAAGGACTTCTCCAGAATTATAATGTTATTTTGGCGGAGATAAGGTACCTAAAACTATTGATACATGAAGCTTTAACTTTTTAGGGATGTAAAGCGTAGCTTTATAAGTGTACCTTAATAGGGAAATGAATTAGGCTCTGGACTCTAGGTGTAGGAACAGAGGTTATGATATAATAGGGTATAAGTAAAATATCATTCTAAAAATATAGACTTTTAGATGGTCTGTGTAAACTATATAAGTAGATTTGGTGGAGGAAATTGAGATGGAATTACAAGACAATATCAATGTATTAGAAAAAGAATTTCAAGATATAATAAATAAAAGTGATGAGATAAAGAGAGGAATTTCGGAAATTTTACTAGATGGTAGTGAAATTGGTGTAGCAAACTTTGAAAGAGAAGTTGAGTATATTAATGGCATTACTTCTGATTTTACTATTACTGATGGTTATTTTCGTTTATTGTCTACCATTGAGTGTAAAAGAGCGGATATTGGAGTAACAGAGTATGTCAGAGGAATAGGTCAACTTTTTCAATATGAATACTTTTTTGAACAAAAAATAGCCCCTAAAAAGTTTTCGGAATATCTATATAAAGAAGAATCAAGTTATAAAACGGCTATAGTTATTCCGTCAGATTTTTATAAAAATACAACACTGAATATAGGGCGTTTTAAGTATCCAAAATCAACTAAAATTATAGAGATTAATTTAGCCTCAAATAATGTTCGTGAAATTGATAAGAAACTTTTGGAAGAGTTGGCAAATAAGGAATCTAACACAATTGCAATTTCTTCATATTATTTGCGTGATAATCGCATATTTGAATATTTTATAGCTCTGGTATATATTAATTGTTGGCACATTCTCAATCCTGGATCTACCGAAATACTTAGTAGAAAAAGAATGGAAAAAGATCTTATGAAAATAGGAACAATTAATAACGGAAATTGGAGAAATGTTTTTATAGCTTTGTCATCTCTTGGGTTTATCGATAATAAAAATCATTTAACTAGCAGCGGAAGAAGAATGGCAATGCTAGATGTATTCGAATTTACGTATACTTTATATGATGCTTATATCAAACCGTATATTAAGGTGTTGTTAAGTGCTTTAAAAACTAACTTAACCCCAGGAACTCAAAAAGTGAGTTTAACTAATAAACAATTATTAGAAAAAATAAAATCAGAATATGGAAATAAAGACATACTTTATCTAACAGAAAGCAATGGAAGATATATTTCTAGTTGGCTTAACATAATGAGAGATGATTATGGGTGCATAAAATTTGAATCAAGAAGTAAAGAAAAAGAAATTATATATGATCCTGAATTATTGACAAAAGATGAGTTTATCAATAAACTCAAAGAAGAATCAATTGCTCAACAATATTGTGAAAGGTTTTACGAATTTATGAAAAATGGAGAATTTTACAACTAATGAATACAGGTTATACAATTTTTGAAACTTTTGTTGGGGCCGGTGGTTCTCACTTAGGCTTTATGCAAGAAAATTTCAAAACTGTTTATGTAAATGATTTTGTTAAAGAATGTTTAGAGACACTTACATATAACAATCCTAACTTAGCAGAAGAAAAAGCAATCATAGATAATACTCCAATTGAAAATTTAAAGCCTTATGAATTATTACAACAGACAGAGTTAAAAGTTGGAGAACTTGATGTTATGTTTGGAGGTGTCGTTTGCAAAGGATTTAGCCTAGCAGGTGAGAGAAGTCCAAATGATGAAAGAAATACTTTGTATAGAAAACAATTAGCTCTTGTTGAAGCATTTAAACCTAAAATCTCTATTGTTGAAAATGTTCCTGGGATTGTAAATGCTGAAATTTTAAATCCAAATGCTCCTAAAGAGGTAAAGGAGCAGGTTGATAATATTTGGCAAAAACTAGAGCAGTATAAAGGTCGCAAAGCTAGTCTTAGAAAAGCTAACAAGATAACACAAGAATTTGAAGAGGAGGGTAGAAACTTACGGACTGAAAAAGCAAATATGATCAAATCATTAAAATATGATGGTTACCTAATTTCAGTAATTGATGATCTTTATCAAACATACGAAAAACTAGGTTATACAGTTACTCATAAAGTATTGAATGCAGCATGGTATGGCTCAGCTACAAAACGGGAACGTGTAATTATTGTGGCAGTTAGAAATGATCTACAATTAGAATATAAGTTTCCCAAACCACAGTTTATGAGTGAAAGTGTATTTAAAAAAGGTATGCCGGCAGATTATTTAAATTTGCCAAAACCTAAAACTGTAAATGATGCGTTAAGTGAAATTGATTATTCAAACAAAGACGATTTGGATAATATTCCAATGAATCATAACGAAAAAACAGTACGACGTTTTAAATATATTCCTGAAGGTGATTCTATTGCAAATCATATTGATGAATTGCCAGATGAATTGAAGATTAGTAAATTTTATTCTCGTGGTTCTACCATGAGATTAGCTGGAGATGAACCGAGTCCTACATTAGTACCAGGACACAGCAACTTTCCTGTTCATCCAAAAGAGCATAGAAGTATTACTGTCAGAGAAGCCGCAGTAATTACAGGATTTCCTTCTAATTATAAATTTTTTGGGAATCACTCAAAGCGTTGTGAACACGTTGGAAATGCAGTTCCTCCAGCATTAGCTAAAGCATTAGCTAAAGAATGTAATATTCTTTTAGATAAATATTATAAAAAGAATGAATAATTTAAGGACAAATATAAAGTCTTAGCAATTAGGAATGCTGGGACTTTTATTTTTACTGCTTGTAGTACCTCATCTTATGATGCTTTTTTCTTTTCTTGAAATGACTTCTAAAATTTTTTATAGCACCAGTGGTGTTTATTTGTTATAATAGAAATAATGAATAATTGTATAGGATTATAGATAGATGGATATTCAAGAATTAAAAAAACGACAAGAAAAGATTCGCAATTTCTCAATTATT
>JAAYQS010000194.1 GCA_012519155.1 Clostridiales bacterium | reverse complement strand
GGAAATAAATGTCCAGTTAAAATGAATAAATATATTCCGGGTTATTCCACATTATCCGTGATACCCCTGAGGAATAATATGGAATCCTAAAAAAGGTCATCAAAACCAAAGGTAATAGATAGATTACCAACAGAGTAATTTATTGGTATTATATTATCCAGGTTTTAAACAGCTAGGCTGCATCTAATAAGTCATACAAACTTAACTGAACATAACTCGGTTGTAGTGCTTTAACAAATAATCTTGCCAGTTCTGATAAACTTGGTAAAATAATTTCAATGCTATCTTTAAATTCTATTACACTGGCGGTAATGTTCCCTAATTTTTTAACCAATGTTTTAATACCCATATTCCCGATTTTAGATGAACTGAACGTGGTATTTTTCATTAGGGCAATCAAATTATGGGTAATAAAAACTAACCAGTAAGAAGCCATAAATGCCATAGAATTTAGATGTTCTTAAATTTTTCATGCCGTATACTTCTTTACAGGTTTTAAAAAAGGCTTCTATAGTTTGTCTTTTATTATAAAAGTGGAACAATTCAACCGTATCCATTTCATCAGCCTTTATGTTGGTGAGTAAATGGGAATATTTGATTTGTCCGTCTTTACCAATGAATTCACAAACAATAATCCTTAAGTCTGTTGAAACAGGAACTTCTGCAACATGCACTTGTATATTGATTTCTTGCCACTGATGTTCCTGTATTGATTTTGCAAGATTTTTAGATTGTTGAGTCGAATAGCCTTTTACAACAAATTTTGTTCCTGTAGTCTTAAGAAGTTGTATGTTTTCAAAAGATCCATATCCTGAATCAGCTCTAATAATCAAGTTACCTTTGGTTAAATGGTCATTAAATTTGAGTGTAGTCGCTTTTAATAGGTCTTCAAATCTGCTGCTGCAGGGTGTATTGCCCGGGTCAAGAAACATAGAAACTGTTTCAGATGTATTCTCTACAAATGCAGCAGACAATTGATAACCTTTTTGACCTCTTTTTCTGGGGAAATAGCCTTTTTCGGCTAATTCATAGGTTCTACCGCCTGCTACAAGACCACTCATATCAAAATCTACAATAACAGGGTCTGTACTTGATAAAGCTAAGGCATTCTCCATAAACAGATTATGATGAATAAATTCTAGTTGATCTATATTTGTTTCATCAAATCTATTCAAGAAGCGGTTAATTTGGGATTGATCAGGAAATTTATCCATCCCTAAAAGTTTAGCGGCTGCCACATCAGGGACTAATTTTTCATTAATATCATTGGTATAGTTACAGCCCATAACAATAGAAGCAATTAAAGTTTGTAATCTATTAAGATTTGTGTAACTGACACTTTTCATCTTTAGGCTAAAAGACTTGAAAGCATCAAAAAAGTTAAGTTTATTAGCAAATTGAATTAAAGAAATAAGCCAAGCAGAAGTATTTACCACTTTATTTTCATCTAGTTTAAATGATATACTTTTCATAGGTGAGATCCCGCCTTTCGTAAAAGTTTTAGTTGATGAAAATACTTCTATATGCGGGTTAGTCTCACCTTTAGTTATTTTTTGGTAAT
>JAAYQS010000193.1 GCA_012519155.1 Clostridiales bacterium | reverse complement strand
CTAGTCGGGAATTTACGACTGTGGAGTATCATATCAAATGCAAGTAGTTTTTATAACAAAAGCAGATACATTGAAACAGTAAAATTCTTAAAATGTTTATATTTGATTACATTTTAAGTAGCAGATGTATTATGGAAAGAAGTTTAGCTTTAATAAAGCCAGATGCAGTAGAAAAAAATTTAATTGGTGAAGTAATAAAAAGGTATGAAGATAATGGACTTAAGGTGGTAGCATTAAAAATGGTAAAAATAGGACCTAAATTTGCAGGAATACATTATTCACAGCTTAAAGGAAAGCCTTTTTATCAAGAATTAATAGACTTTATTACAAGGGGACCTCTTTGTGCAATAATTTTAGAAGGAGAAAATGCTGTAGATACTATAAGATCTACTAATGGAGCCACAGATCCTTCAGAGGCAAAAGAAGGAACAATAAGACACGATTTTGGAAAAAATAAAACTGAAAACTGTGTACATGCTTCAGATTCTCTTGAATCAGCAGAGCATGAAATAGCCCTTTGGTTTCCTGAGTTTTAAAAGATAGCTGTGCAAAGCACAGCTATCTTTTAAAAACTTCCAATTCTAATCCATTCATCATCATAATATTCAAGAGTTTTTTTATCAAGGTTTTTAAATATTTCACATTTATCTAATAATTCATCTGAAGGATACAATTCTTTTATATCATCCTCAAGCATTTTAAAGGTTTCTTTATTAGGTGTGTAATATCCAATATAATCAACATTTTCTTTTGAATTTTCAGGTTCTGTTAAAAAATTAATAAATTCTTCAGCACCTTGTTTGTGTTTTGCGTTTTTTGGAATACACATGCCATCAAACCATTTATTAGAGCCAGAAGAAGGAACTACATATTTTAATGATGGATTTTCAGACATTATATAAATAGCATCTCCTGACCATACTGCACTTAAGTATGCTTCATTATTTATCATAGCATCCTTTACCTGATCAACAAACCAAGCCTTTACTATAGGCTTTTGCACAATAAGTTCATCTGCAGCTTTAGAAATTTCATTATGATTTGTTGAATTCATAGAATAACCTAATCTTTTTAAGGAAATAGCCATAGTATCTCTTACAGAATTAAACATGATAATTTCTTTATCATATTTTTGGTTCCATAATACATCAAAACTGTCTACAGGTTCATCTACATAATTAGGATTATATATAATTCCTATAGTTCCCCACATATAAGGTATTGAATATTCATTAGTAGGGTCATAATCTAAATTTTTAAATTTGTCATCAATATATTTGTAATTTGGGATATTGTTAAAATCTATTTTTTCTAACATATCTTCATTTATCATTTTTTCAATCATGTAATCAGATGGAAAAACTAAGTCATAGTTGTTGCTGCCAGCTTTCAATTTTGAATACATTATTTCATTAGTATCATATGTTGAATATTGAATTTTATATCCTGTTTCTTGTTCAAATTTAGATATTAAGTCTTCATTAATGTAATCACCACAGTTAAATACATTAATTATTTTTGATGAATTAGAGGAGTTAAAGCAGCCATTTATAGTTGCAGATAAAAGTATTAAAATAATAAAAATAGAAGAGAATCTTTTAATTCTTGTAGATAGCTTTATCATAATCATCACCTTTATTGTTGTCTTTTTTATTAACAATTAATAATAATATTAATACTGTAAAAAACATAATTGTAGAAAGAGCATTTATTTCTGGTTTTATTCCACGTTTTGCCATAGAATATATTTCAATAGATAAGTTTGTTACACCAGGGCCAGTAGTAAAAAATGAAATAACAAAATCATCAATTGACATAGTAAATGCCATTAAAAATCCTGCTATTATTCCAGGCTTAATTTGAGGAATAATAATTTTTCTTATAGCATATAATGGGGTAGCACCAAGATCTAAAGCTGCTTCAATAGTATTTTCAGGCAAACTCTTAAGCTTTGGTAGTACTGATAATATTACATAAGGTATATCAAAAGATATATGAGCAAGAAGCAAAGTATTTATTCCAAAATTCATGTTAAAAAATATGAAAAGAGACATAAGAGCAATGCCTGTTACAATATCTGGATTTAGTACAGGAAGCTCATTTATACTAAGAAGCATATTTCTATGCTTTTTATTTTTCATATTATTTATACCAATAGCTGTAAATGTACCTACAATTGTTGAAATAACAGCAGCTAAAATTGCAACTAAAAGTGTGTAGAATAATGCATTCATTATTTTTTCATCTTGAAGTAGCTGTTTATACCATTTTAAAGTAAATCCTGACCAAGATCCCATTGTTTTTGAATCATTAAAGGAGAAAACCATTAATGTTATAATTGGAGTATATAAAAATACAAAAATAATAAACAAATAAAACTTTTTTATAAATCCAGTTATTTTATTTCCCATGGACTGAAACCTCCTCTTTTTCATCATTATCGCTAAATCTATTCATAATAAGCATTGATAAAAGAATAATTATCATCATAATAATAGAAATAGCAGAACCAAAATTCCAGTTGCTCATAGTTGTAAACTGAGTTTCAATTAAGTTACCAATAAGCATATATTGTCCCCCACCTAGAAGATTTGATATTACAAAAGTTGATACAGCTGGCATAAAGACCATTGTTATTCCTGATAAAACACCAGGTAAGCTTAAAGGAAAAGTTATTTTTTTAAATATATAGTATTTATTAGCTCCAAGGTCTGAAGCTGCATTTATTAAATCTTCATTCATTTTTGTTAGTACTGTATATATAGGTAAAATCATAAAAGGTATAAAATTATATACCATACCAAGTAGTACAGCCCCATCATTATACAAAAATGAAATAGATGAGAAGCCTAATGAATTTAAAATGTTATTTACGATTCCGTTTTTGCCTAGTATAGGTAGCCATGCATATGTTCTTAATAAGAAATTCATCCACATAGGTAATATAAAAAGCATAATTAAAAAATTACGTTTTTTTTCTGGCATTTTTGCAATTAAATAAGCAATTGGATATCCTAAAATTAAGCATAGACCAGTGGAAATGGCCGCAAGTTTTAAAGACCTACCCATTATTTTTACATATTGCGGGTTTAAAAGTCTTTGATAATTTTCAAGGGAAAAAGAATAACCATTATCAGTTTTTGTGGTGAAACTAAAAAACAGTACAATAATTAATGGAATTATTATAAATAGAATACACCACAAAGCGTAAGGATATGTTAGTTTTGATTTATTTTGTTTTATCAATTTTCATTCACCTTCTTCATAATGTGAATATCTTCTGGATAAATATCAATACCAACTTGACTATTTTCTTTAAAATATTTTGTAGTGTGTATTTTCCATAAGTTATTGTGTTCTTTTACAATAATTTCATAATGAACACCCTTAAACATAGTAGAAAGTACTGTTCCTTTAATCATTCCCTTATGATAATCAACTATTTTTATATCCTCAGGTCTAATTACAACATCTATTTTTTCATTATTTTCAAAACCAAAATCAACACAATCAAATTCATGATTACAAAAAGACACTTTATAATCTTTAATCATAATTCCATCTAAAATGTTACTTTCACCAATAAAGTTTGCTACAAATGCATTAGAAGGTTCATTGTATATATCTTCTGGGGTACCAATTTGTTCTATTTTTCCTTTACTCATTACAACTATAGTGTCAGACATAGTAAGTGCTTCTTCTTGATCATGAGTTACAAAAATGAAAGTTATGCCTAGCTCCTGTTGAATCTTTTTTAATTCTATTTGCATTTCTTTTCTAAGTTTAAAGTCTAATGCACCTAGTGGTTCATCTAAAAGAAGCACTTTAGGTTCATTAACAAGGGCTCTTGCAATGGCAATTCTTTGTTGTTGACCTCCACTTAAGGATGAAATATTACGTTTTTCAAAGCTAGATAAAGAGACTAATTCTAGCATTTTTTTAACTTTTTCGTCTATTATTTTTTTGGCATTTTTTTAATTTTCAATCCAAAGGCTATGTTTTCATATACATTCATATGTGGAAATAAAGCGTATTTTTGGAAAACTGTGTTCAATTTTCTTTTGTAAGGAGGCGTATTTGTAATATTTTCTCCATTAAAAAAAACAGATCCACTATCTGCATTTTCAAAACCAGAAATTATTTTTAGTGTGGTAGTTTTTCCACAACCAGATGGTCCAAGTAGTGTTAAAAATTCATTTTCTTTTATCGATAAATTAAAATTATCTAATATTATATTGTTATTATATTTTTTTGAAATTGCTTTTAATTCTATAATGTTTTTTTCCATAATTTATACCTCAATATTTATTTAAAATGATGGTGGAGTTGATACCCATAGAACCTCTGAAGAAGACTTGCTATCATTTTTAATATAATGTGTTTTTGACGGCTTATAATAAAAGCTTTCTCCTTTTTTTAAAATATATTTTTCATTTCCGTAGTAAAGTGAAATTTTACCTTTTAAAACATATCCAAATTCTTCGCCTTCATGGGCATCATGTATATCATAAATCCCTCCAGGATTAAGCTTTAATATGATAGGTTCCATTATATTTTTTTGAGCATTTGGTATAAGCCACTTTATAATATAATTTGAATCATGATTTTCTTTTTCAAACATATCATTAGATGAAAATGTTATTTGCTCTTCATCTTTTTCATTAAAAAATAATTGTAATGAAGTTCCTAGTGTTTCTAAAATGTCGATTAATGTCGCTATAGAAGGAGAAGTTATGTTATTTTCCACTTGAGAAATAAAGCCTTTAGACAATTCACATCTATTTGCAAGTTCCTCTTGAGTTAAATTTTTTTGAATTCTTAAATTCTTGATTTTTTCGCCAATATCCATTATATCACCTTAATATTTATTAGTATGAAATCCAAAAATAATACATTTTTTTTATTATACTAAACAAAAAGTTTAAAATTACTAAACAATATTATATATCATGTACAAAAAAAATCAATAAAATATTACAAAATTTTTGCTTACTATATAAGTTAATTTTAATATTTTAATAAAATATAAATAAAAATACTTTAAAATCGTTTAAATGTAGTGTAAAATTAAAATGTGTATTTTTGATTAATGACAATAGGGAGGACATATGAATAGTAAAAAAGCTAAATTTATACTTTCTGCTATTATAGTTATAATGTGTCTAGTTATAGGTATAGTTATATATGTATATAAATCTAACAGTGAAATTTTAGCAGCAAAGAAATTTTTAAAAGAACTTAATGAAAACAATATGATTACAATAGAGGAAAACATAGATAAAATAAAATATCATAGTGTAAAAAAAACAGATGGAATAAATGTAAAGGCATACTATAAAATTAATGCTAATAATTATGACATAGAGGTAGATACTGATGACAATGTAATTGGATTTAAAAACAGAGAAGCAAAATCCATTAATGAAAAGATTAGTATAAACGATGCTAAATATGTAGCTGAAAAATATGTAAAAACAATTCTTAATGAAGATGTATTTTTTAAGGAAGCTCCAGTTTTAGATGAAAGTGTACCATATTATACTTTTATTTTTACTAAATATTTAAATGGTTATCCTTTTTATAGTGATGAAATAATTATAAATATAGATAAAAGCAAAGGAAGTCTTGATGGATATTCAAATTATTCAATTCAAAGAAGTCCTAAGGACGTATGTATAAATATATCAAGAGAAGAAGCAAAAAAAATAGCAATAGATCAATTTAATAGCACAAATTCTATAGATAATTCTTATGTACAAGATGAAACATTTAAAGCTTATGCTGTAAATAAAGATAAGACAGAATCGGAATTATGTTACATTGTAACTGTAATAGCAAAAAATGCAGATGAAAATGAAATTAAGAATAAATACTTTATTTCAACTGAAAGTGGGCAAATAATAAACAATTCAAAAGATACAATTACAACTACATCATATTAAAATGCATAAAAAAATCCTGCATGATTAATTTCAACATGCAGGATTTTTTTTAATGTTTATTTGTAGTGTTTGGATTATTATTTGGTATATTGTTATCATCAAGATTATTATTGTTATTATTTTCATTAGCATTGTTGTTGTTTTGGTTGTTATTATGTTCAGTGGAGTTGGTATTATTTTGATTGTTGTTTGTATTTGTTTCAGTATTTTGATTATTATCTTGATCCTGATTTTCTTGTTTTTGAACATCTTGATTCTGTGTGGTATTTTCATTTCTAGAATTACTATTTTGACCATATGAACTATATCCACCAGAACCACAGTAAGAAGTAGGTTCTGTTCCTGGAACAAAATATTCAACTTTTGTAGGGCAGCCACTTGTAGGTAATTTGCCAGAATCTGTACAAATAGTACATTCAACTAATTCTGATGGTTTTTGAACATCAGTTTTATCATTGTCAGGGTACCCATTATGAGCTATTTTCATTATTTGAGCCCAAACATAAGCAGCAGTATTTGAATCATTGTCATACATACTATAGTTGTTGTCATAACCAAGCCAAACAGAAGCTGAAAGGTAAGGAGTTAAACCTGTAAACCATAAATCTTTACATTCTTCTGTTGTTCCTGTCTTACCTGCAGTTGGAATATTTCCAAATTGTGCATTGTAACCTGTAAATTCTCGTGATCCTTTTAACATATCATACATAATATATGCTGTTGAAGGTGTGAAAATTTGTTCTTGTGTATGTGGTGCTTCTAATATTGTTTTACCAGTTGAATCTTTAACTGATGAATATAATTTTGGAGTAGTATATACACCATTGTTTCCAAAAGTTCCATAAGCAGCAGCCATAATATAGGTATTAGTACCATCATTTACAGTATTATTATCGGCATCAGTGGAATTTACGGCAAATTGCCCAAGAGCTAAATACTGATACGCTTCTGCTTGCTTTGTGGTATTACTGTATTTTATACCAAATTTTTCGCCATAGTAAAGTCCTGTATCCTTTCCAATTTTATTTACAACTCTTGATGCAACTGCATTTTTTGATTCTCTAAGTCCTTCACGTAGGGATATAGGACCAAGGAAAGAACCTTTGTTTATTGATGGAATATCATCACCTGGTGAATCATCAATAATTGATGCTGCTGTTAAAGTTTTTTCATTAATAGCTGGTCCATAAGCAGTAATAGGTTTAGTTGTTGAACCTGGAGATCTTCTTTGGTAGTATGCTCTATTATATCCTTTAGCAACTTCATTTCCACGTCCACCAACCATAGCTAGTACTTCGCCAGTTTTATAATTTACTACAGTTGCTGAAGCTTGAAATTCATAAGATTCTGTATTTTGCTTATAGGAATCTGGATTTACATAATTACCGTTATTTGTATAACCGTTAACTTTAGTATTATTTAAAATTTCTTGAGTAGCATCTTGAAGGCTTCTATCCATATTTGTATACACTTGAAGTCCACCATTTGCAAATAATTTAGTGATTTCTTCATCTGTATACTTATATTTTGCTTTTAAATCTTCTCTTACTTGTTCAAGGGCTGGATCAATATAGCATTCATAGTCAAGAGAATAATCAACTTGAGCTTGATCATAATTAAATTGTAATTTTCCAGCATTTAAATCTGCAATAGCTGTATTATATTCTTCATCAGTTATTTTTCCCAGTTCCTTCATTTTTCCTAAAACAGTTTTTGTTCTATTTAAATAAGGTGTTGGGTCTTTCTTATTTTTTTCAATAAAAGCATTATAAGTAGTAGGTGCTTGTGTAACTCCAGCAAGGTAAGCACATTCAATTAAATTTAACTGTGATGCACTTTTAT
Organism: Clostridiales bacterium; assembly: GCA_012519155.1. Lineage (GTDB taxonomy): Bacteria > Bacillota > Clostridia > Clostridiales > Clostridiaceae > Clostridium. The sequence continues at coordinate 895 of JAAYQS010000193.1, read as the reverse complement.
TAAAGTAATATTTAGCACCTTCTTCAACTCCAAAATATATTCCTCCAACAGGTATAGTATTTAGATATTGTGTTAATATTTGATCCTTTGAAAGCTGTGTTTCAAGATTAGTTGCAAGCCATATTTCTTTGATTTTTCTTTCTAATTTGCTACTTTCATCTGAAAGAGTAGTATTTTTTAGAAGCTGCTGAGTAATTGTAGAACCACCATGAAAGCTATTTTGTTTTTTAAATATTTTTTTTATATCTGTAACAAATGATCCTAAAATTCTTCTAGGGTCAATTCCCTTATGGTCATAAAATCTTTGGTCTTCTATTGAAACATAAGCATCTTTAAGGTGCTGAGGCATCTGATCAAAACTTATTACTGTTCTAGATATTTCCGAATGAATAGTATCTATATATTGGCTATCCTTATCATATAGGGATGAAGGTTCACTTAATCTTAATACAGTTTCAACATCAAGGGGAGGAGTGCTTTTTATTATAGCAAAAACATAGCCACCTCCAATTACTGTAACTGCTAAGAATAAAATTAATAGTGTTAAAAAAGACCATTTAAATATTCTTCCAATAAGGCTTTTTTTCTTTTGTGCTTTTTTATATTTTTTTACATTCTTCTTGTAGTTTTTAACGTTTTTGTTTGTTGTTTTTCTAGCTGCATTTTGAGGGTATTTAACTGGCCTTCTTGGTTTATTATTCTTTGTGGGCATTGGTACCTCCTGATATTTATATTTATCTTTAATGATAATAATTATTGTCATAGATTACTATGATAATAATTATGTATATAATTTTAAAATATATATGTCTAATTCATTATTATAAGAAAATACTTATAATATATATTACTATAATAATTTATATTAATAAATAATCATAGTAAAAATAATAAT
>JAAYQS010000025.1 GCA_012519155.1 Clostridiales bacterium | reverse complement strand
ATATCAAAACTTGGTGCCTTCATTATTATATCTCTGACAAAAGAAGTTGGAAGTGTTCTATAGCTTGCTAAAAGCTCAGTAAATTTCTTTAATTCTTCTTTATTAGGAAGTTCCCCAAACATTAAAAGATATGTTGTTTCTTCAAATCCAAATCTCTTGTCTTTTACAAAACCATTTACTAAATCGTCAATACAATATCCTCTATAATATAATTCTCCATCCGCTGGAACTTCTATACCATCTACTAATTTTTTACCCTGTACTTCAGAAATATCAGTAAGCCCTGTTAATACACCTTTACCATTTTCATCTCTAAGGCCCTTTTTTACCTTATGCTTAGAATATAAGCTCTGGTCGATTGTATTATTTTTTAAACTTATATCATTAAGTTTTAATATTTCATCTGTTATTTCTGAAAAATTATTTTCTAAAATCCCACCCACTTGATTACCTCCTTTTTTGTCACTGGTAGAAACATATTACTATTTTACCACACTTTTTACCTTTATCATAATAATATTAAATATATTTAAACATTTCTATTATTTTAAAGTATTAATTAAAAATTGTTAAATGACTATTTAATATTTAATCTTCTAATTATTTCCGCTATCATTTCAACTCTCTTAAATGGAGTAACAAAATAAAAACCATCACATACATCTTTTAATTTTTGAGCAAGTTCACAAGCAACTTCTATTCCTACTTCCTGTGCTTCATCTTTGTTCATGTCAGGAGAAAACCTCTCTATAATTTCCTTAGGTATTGAAACACCTGGCAATTCATTATTTAAAAACATAGCGTTTTTATATGTTACTATAGGCATAATTCCTGCTAGTATCTTTACATTTGTTTCACTTTTAATCTTTCTTAAAAATTCAATTGCTTTATCTTCATAAATTGGCTGAGTCAAAAAGAATTCTGCACCATTTTCAATTTTTTTCTTCATTCTTTTATATTCAGATTCTTTATTTATAACATTTAAATTTAATGCTCCCCCAATAGCCATATCACCACTATTAAATACATCTTCATTGGTATCTTTAATAAGCTTTATAAGTTTAAAAGAATTTAAATTAAAAACATTTTTTGTTTCAGAAGTTTTGGCATCGCAAACAGGATCACCTGTTATAGCAAGTACATTTCTAATGCCTTCAATATAAGCTCCAAGAAGGCTTGATCTTATTGCATTAATATTTTTATCCCTACAACAAACATGAGGCATAACCTCTATTGATACTTCTCTTTTTACCTTAGATGAAATTATTACAGAATCTGCTCTTACCCTTCCCATAGGTGAATCAGGAATAGTCACCATATCTACTCCATTTTCTTTACATATTTTTGCACCTTCAATAGTTTTACTTACATCTGCATCTACTGGAGCTGATAATTCTACTGCAGTAACAAATTCACCTCTTCTTAGTTTATTAATAAATGTATTTTTAATTATTTTGTCTTCATGTACATCATTATTAGCTTGATTTTTTCTAATTTTATTTACGGATATTTTTTTATATTGTGACTTTACATTAATAATATCATTTAATTCTTTTATATAAGAAGGTTTAGTACCACAACAACCTCCAAGTATTCTTACTCCTAATGATTTTATATCATTTACCTTTTGAGCAAAAAATTTAGGATTATCAGTAAATATAGATCTTTCATGTACAACCATTGGAAAACCTGCATTTGGCATTGCAGCAAAAGGCTTACTACTTATGTTACTTCCCTTGAGATTTTTTATTGTTTTATACATAATAGTAGGTCCTGAAGCACAATTTAAACCAACTACATCTACTCCATCCATGTCTTCAGCAGAATTTAATATTCTTGCTGTCTTTATACCATCTCTTGAAAATCCATCTGGTGTTATTGCAAAATCACATATTATAAAGGCATTTTCATTTATACTCTTAATATATTTAGTTACTTCTCCTAAATATGAAGTATTACTAAAAGTTTCAAATATAAATATATTTATATCTTCCTTTAAAAATATATCAGTTATAGCTTTATATTCATCAAGAATCTCCATAGGATTTTCTGTTTCTTCATCTCTTATGGGCCCAATGCTAGCTGCTATAAATACATCTTTATCCTTACATGCACTTTTTGCTATATTAATACTAGCTGTAATAATTTTATCTATCTCTTTTCTTTCCTTTTTTAGAGTAAACTTGTTAGCTGAAAAAGTATTTGTTCTTATTAATTTAGCGCCAGCTTCTATATATTCTTCATGTATTTTTTTTATAATATCAGGTCTGCTTAAACTACTTAATTCACAGAATACACTATCATTTCCTGTAATTTCAGAATAATATGTCCCCATAGCCCCATCACAAATCAAGATATTATTTTTTAAATATTCCTTAATATTAATCATATGTATTTTTTCCCGCCTTTTTTATAATACGAAACCTAGAACAAGAATATGTCTCATTCTAGGTAAAATAATTTAAAAAAATTATTTTGTTATTACTTCTAACAATCCTAAAATATCTTTTGGCATAGCAGAGGCCTTCTTGCCTTCATAAACAATATTTATCTTTTGAAGACCGCTGTTATATGCTCTCTTTACAACTTCATAAAATAATTCTATATCTAAATCTAAGTAATATGTTTCTTCTTTAAAAAAATGTTCTACTTTGTATTTATCATAGTATTCAAATATTAATAACTCATTATTTATTGAATATTCCTTTGAAATACCATTTAAAAATTCTTCTTTACTATTTCCCTTAATAGGTGCTACAAGTCTATATCTTTTGTTTTTAATATCAAAAATAGCTCTTACTGTATTAATAAAATCTATATCATATCCCTTATCTAACTTAAGAACCTCTAAAATTCCAATTCTAAGTAACTCTTCAGAAGAAATAGATGCAAAATATTTACCGTCTTCTATTAAAATACCATCTAACCCTATCATCATAAAAGCATCTTTTACATCTAATATAAATTGCTCACAAGATACCTTAATTACAAGTTCTTTATCATTTTTTACACATCCAGCTTTTCTTGCAAACTCTTTTGCAAGAGTTAAATCAGTAAACATTCTTAAATATGATTTATTATCTAAAATGTCTATATATGCTCTAGCTCTATTATTTTCAAGTTCTTCATCTGTTGTTTCTTTTAACAAAACTATATATATATCAGCTTCATTTAATACACTTTTAAACAAATCATCAGCTAACTTTAACTTTTCTTCATCTTTACTTTCATTTAATTTAATAATTTTTTCACTTAACCATTTTAAACTTTTGCTCATTTATTATTCCTCTTTCTATAACATTTTAATGCTTAAAATTTTAATTATTTAAAGAAAACATAGCAGCTTTTCTTTGACACTACTGCTTTCTTTCCTGAAACCTTAGCAAGTTCTTTATTTCCTGCAATATTTTCATTTACAGCAATCTTATAATCCTCTTCATCTAAATCTACATTTATGTTTTTATCTGTTCCATTATAAATGACTACAATTTTATTCCATGAATCATTTAATGCCTTACCATTAATAGTAAAACCAACTATATTCTTTTTTTCAAAATTGATAAATTTTAAATTATCTTGAATTTTAATGTTAGTATCCATTCTAAAAGCCACATGACTTTTTCTAAGTTCTATAAGTCCTTTATAATATTCAAAAAGATCTTTAAACTTATCCTTTCTATCCCAACATATTTTATTTACAGAATCTGGAGCATTGTAACTGTTATCATTTAAAGAACCATCTGGATTTTTCTTAGTTCTTGCAAATTCTTCTCCAGCCTGAATAAATGGTATACCTTGAGATGTAAATACTATAGCTGCACATAGTTTATTCATAGATATAATCTCTTTTTCAGTAGCCTTAGTACTTACTTTTAATTTGTCCCATAATGTAAAATTATCATGGGCAGATTCATAAGTTATTGACTGATATGGTTCATTTGCCCAAGGTTTTTTGGAAGACTCAAACTTATCAAAATTTATATCTTTATGGTAAGTTGCTGCTACAACTCCAAATTTTATATTTTCTTCAAAACCTTCTGCTCCATTAACAAAGCCTTTTTCATCTGCATAAAAAACATGTCCTTTGATTCCATCTCTTATATCATCATTAAAGGCTGCTATTTGCATATTTCCATACTTTATTGTATTTGCTTTTATGGCTGCTTTTCTTTCTGGAAGTGGTGAATCTCCTCCAGTCCATCCTTCTCCATACATTATTAAACTCTTGTCAATTTTATTTAGTTCATTTCTTATTTGAATTATTGTTTCTGTATCATACAAACCCATTAAATCAAATCTAAATCCATCAACATGATATTCCTCTGCCCAATAAACAATGGAATCTACTATAAATTTTCTAACCATTAATCTTTCTGTTGCAAGCTCATTACCACAGCCTGACCCATTAGAAAAATTTCCATTTTCATCTTGTCTATAATAATAATCTGGTACTAATTTATTAAGATTAGAATCTGAAGATTTGTAAGTATGATTATATACAACATCCATTACTACTCTTATTCCAGCTTTATGAAGATTTAATACCATTTCTTTAAATTCTTTTATTCTAAAGTTTCCATCATATGGATTTAAGGAATAAGATCCTTCAGGTACATTATAATTTTCAGGATCGTATCCCCAATTATATTCATTTGGATCATATTTTCCTTCATCCACAGTTACATAATCAAATGTAGGTAATAAATGTACTGTTGTTATTCCAAGCTCAACTAAATGACTTAAGCATGTTTTAGATGATGATTTAGGATTTTTAGTGTTTGCTTCCCATACTCCTTCATACTTACCTCTGTAATCCTTTGAAACACCAGAACTTTCATCTATAGAAAAATCCCTTATATGCATTTCATAAAGAATAGAATCACAAGGTCCCTTTAGTTCAGGTTTTTTATCATCTTGCCAACCAACTGGATTAGTATCTTTTAAATCTACAACCATGGCTCTTGTACCATTAATATTAACAGCCTTTGCATAAGGATCTACTACTTCACTTACATTTCCTTTACATGTAACCTCATAATTGTAATAGCAATTCTTTAAATTTCCTAATACTTCAGCTTTCCAAAGACCTCTTTGATGCTTTTGCATCTTTACACTTTCATAATAGCTTTTACTATCACCCTTTTTAAATAGCAAAACATTAATTTCAGAAGCTTCAGGAGACCACACCTTAAAAGTAGTTCTATCATTATTATAAATAGCACCTAGTGTACCTTTATACTCATATAATTCATCAATTTTTTTAACATCATGCATGATTAATACTCCTTTTAAAACTCATATTACATTCTTAATTAAATAAATATAAAACAAATTAATTGTCACATATATAATTTACCACAAAAATAATATTTTGTCTTTATTCAAACATAATAAAAGAACTACAGCAAAAGCTTTTTAACTTAGTGCCATAGTTCTTATTTAAATCATTTTATATTTCAGTTCTTATTGGAAATTCACTAATTGAAACTGGTTTGCATACATAATATCCTTGAACCTTGTCACATTTTAATTTTTTAAGCAAATCAAATTGTTCTCCAAGTTCAATCCCTTCAGCAACCACAGAAAAATTAAGTGTATGAGCAAGTTGAATTAATGCAGATATTATAGCTAATGTCTTTCTATCCTTTTCAACCTTTAATAATAATTTTCTATCTATCTTTATAGTATCAATTGGAAGAATCTTTATATAACTAAATGCAGAATATCCAACTCCAAAATCATCTAATGATATTTTAACACCAATTCTCTTAATTCTTTCTAATATTGAAACAATACTCTTTACATCATCTAAAAGTTCATCCTCTGTTATTTCAAGTTCTAATCCATCTGGATTCAAATGATATTTTTCAAGTACACTATCAAGCTTTGCCATAAAATCTGGCTGCTTTAAGAATTTATATGATGCATTAATAGATACTTTAAAATCTTCAAATCCTTCATCTCTCTTATATTTACAGAACTTACATGCTTCATCTAATACAAAATTATCAATAGCCACAATATCTCCTGTTTTCTTTGCTACTGGAATAAATTTATCTGGTTCTAATATTTTACCATCTTTAGCCCATCTACTTAATGCCTCTGCACCAGTGATTTTGTTAGTTTCAAAATCGTAAATAGGTTGGAAATAAACTTTAATTTCATTATTTTCCATGGCCTCTTGAAGTTGTGTTTCAATAACCACTTCTTCAAACATTGATTTAGAGAATATTTCAATTTTATTACCACCGCTCTTTTTACTTTTATACATAGCTATATCAGCATATTTTAGAAGAGCATCTATATCATCTGTATCATCTGGGAATAAACTTGCTCCCATACTTGCTTCAATTTTATAAGTAACATCTCCAGTAGTATATGTTGTATTAAGTTCTTTAAGCATCATTTCTCCAACTTCTTTTACCTTAACTCTATTGTTATTACCCTCCATAATAACAATAAATTCATCTCCTCCAAGTCTACCTACTGTGATTCCTTTAACTTTTATTCCTTGAAGTATTTGTGCTGTTTTACAAAGAACTTCATCTCCAATATTATGACCTAATGTATCATTAATTGTTTTAAAGTTATCTAAGTCTATAAAATAAATATTAAATACTTGCTTTTTCTTTTTAAGCTCTTGAAGATAGTTATTTAAACTATATCTATTTTGAAGATTTGTTAATATATCGTAATTTGCTAAATGCTTCATATCTTCTGCATATTTTCTGTTTTCAGATACATCAGTTAATATAAGTGCAAAGAAATCATCTTCAATTGGATATACATTTAAATATGCCCAGCTGTCCACTCCAAATTGAACATCTTTTTGCATTGTTTTATGATAAGCTCCTCCAACACAAAGCAAAATATCTGATATAAGTGATTCATCCTTAAATGATTTTTTTATTAAATCACTAAAGCTACTTGCAATAACTTTTTCCCCTGATATCTTAAGCATTTTTACAAGAGATGTATTAGCTTCTACAACAAATGCATCTTTTACATTTCCTGATTTATCTCTTAAAAGCTTAAATAATGCATAACCATTGTCAAGTCCATCAACAAGCTTACTATATTTCTTTTCATTAGATAAAATTATATTATTATAATCTTGAAGAGATTCAAACATAGCATTAATATCTTTAGTAAGAATTGATATTTCATCTTTTCCATTATCTTCTGGAACTCTTTGTTCAAGTCTCTTGCTTTGTCTTATTCTATTAATTTCAGTATTAACCACTGCAATTCTCTTAACCACTAATTTTTCAACTATGAAAAGTAATATTATATTAAATATTATATTAATAACAAGTATAACTGCTGATGATATTAATGTAGCACTTTTTATCTTACTTGTAACAAGTGCTGGTTCTGATATTTCTAAATAATAAGTATTACCATCTAATTTGTAATAACTGCTTATTTCATTTTCCTTTTCTTTAAAACTTAACGTATCTTCTGATTTATCACCACTTTTTTTAGTTAATTCATCCTCATCCACATTTGATACTATTCTTATATTTTTTCCTACACTTTGACATATTTGAAGAATTCTATCATTATTTATTTGTTCCATAGAAACAAAATTTCCAACCACCTGTCCATTTAATGATATGGGGGAACTAAACACCATATATGGTGTTGTAGATCCAGCTATTATAGTATTAATAGGAAGATTATTATTATTTTTAAGTATTTCCTTTACCTTTGCTAATATAGACGCATAATCATTTTGATTTTCAGGTGTTGAATCTGGCTTTGATGAAGCAGCAAACTCTGACATATCAGTTCCCATAATAACTTTATAATCCAAATCCCCAGCATCCTGTCCATCTATACTACTCATTGTAGGTGCTGCTCCTGAATTTAAATCAGCTATACCACTATTTTGTATTAAATTTGCATAACCCTGAATTTTTGCTTCTAATCTTGCTTTTTCAACATTAAATTGATTTATATATTGTGTTGAAATTGTTTCTATTCTACTTATTTCTCCATTAAATAAATACTTAGTTACAAAACTTGAACATATTAAAAATATTATTGTTGTTAAAATTGTTGTTCCTATAAATATTAGTGCAATTTTTTTTGATAGCTTCAACTTTACCCTCACCCTCTTATAGCTAATTACATTTTTTATCAAAATTACTATGTTATTACTTTTTATTACCTTTACATATTAATTATACCCTATGGAATTATCAATATAAAGAATATTTAGCTGAATTTACAATTTAGAAATATTTTATTTAATTTGCATTTATCTTATTATAATAGTTGATTTCTAATAGCAGTTTATGTAAAATATTTTAGTAATAAATTATAAGGGGGAGATTTTATTGAATAACGTTAATTTTGGTTATGATCAATCTAATTCTTACAACAATCCAAGTAACATACAAGCAAATGATAATTACTACTTAAGAAAATGGAACTGGGGAGCTTTCATGTTTAATATCTTTTGGGGATTAGGTAATAAATGTTACATGACACTTCTATGCCTTATTCCAATTGTTAATATTCTAATGGCATTTGTCTGTGGGGCATATGGAAATCGTTGGCTTTGGAAAACTGGACAATATAGTACACCAAAAGAATTATATAATGTTCAAACATCTTGGAATACTGCAGGCTTTGCATGCTTTATCTTAACTATTATTTTTATAATTATATATATAATTATATTAATATTAGGAGTTAATTTATTCGACTCTAACGTACATTACCATTATTAATAGGGGGATTTTTATGGATAATAATTCAAATAATAATAACATGAATTTAAATAATAATTATTATAATAACATTTCTAATCCTAACAATAATAACCAACAATATTGTAATAATTCTACTGACAATACTAATTATCAAAATTATAACAATACTTATTCTTCTAACAATAATAACAATTATCAAAACAATAACTCATACAGTCAATATGGTGATTATAATTATCAAAATAACAACTCCTACAACCAATATGAAAATTATAATTACCAAAACAACAATTCCTACAATCAGAATAACAATCCTTACAATAACAACTATTACAATAATGGGAACTATAATTTAAATAATAATAATAATTATTCTACTAATGCATATGGCTCAATGCCACCAGAAGTAAACAAGTGGAATTGGGGCGCCTTCATGTTTCCACTATTTTGGGGTATAGGAAACAAAAGCTATTTAGCACTCTTAACACTTATACCTTATATAGGATTTATTATGAATTTTATATGTGGCGCTTTAGGTGATAAGTGGGCATATAATAATACAAGCATGTATTATTATTCACCAGAAGAATTTGCAAAAGCTCAACAAAGTTGGAATAGAGCAGGTTTTATATTCTTTATAATTTCAATAACACTTGCTGCTATCGCTATTATTTTTAGTATTATTTTGGCTGTTGCTTTAGGTTCTGTATATTATGAATAAAAAAAGAGGCAATTGCCTCTTTTTTTATTATTTTTCTTCAAAATCTTCAATTCTAATTAAGCTATCAATACTCTTTACAGCTTCAAGATTCTTTATTAAATTTATAGAATTTTGAAGTTCACGTTCTATTGTATTATGAGTAACTAATACTAATGTAATATCATCACCCTTATGTTTAACTTCTCCTCTTTGAATAACTGATTTTAAACTTACGCTGTTTTTACCAAGTATTGCAGTTATATCTGCAAGAACTCCTGGCTTATCACTTACAGTTATTCTTAAGTAATATCTGCTTTGTACATCAGCCATTGGCATAATTTCTTTTTTCCATAAATTATTCTTTTCTACTGGAATAGGATTTTCTGTATCAATGTCATTTCTAAGAAGAGCAATAACATCTGATACTACAGCACTACCTGTTGGAAGCTCTCCTGCTCCTCTTCCATAAAACATTAAGTCTCCTACTGCATTACCTTTTACAAATACAGCATTAAATGAATCATATACATTTGCAAGTGGGTGTGTTTCTGGAATCATTGTTGGATGAACTCTAAGTTCAAGACGTCCATTTATTTCCTTTGCAATAGCTAAAAGCTTTATTACCATACCAAAATCTTTAGCATATTGCATATCAATGTCTGATATTTTTGTTATACCTTCTCTATATACTTTTTCTACATCTATCTTTGTTCCAAAAGATAAAGATGATAATATAGCAAGCTTATATTGAGCATCAAACCCTTCAATATCTGATGTAGGATCTGCTTCTGCATAACCCATATCTTGAGCTTCTTTTAATACATCATCAAATTTACTACCTTCAAGCTCCATTTTACTTAATATGAAGTTTGTAGTACCATTTATTATTCCATAAAGACTTTCCACTTTATTAGCTGTAAGACTTTCATTAACAGCTTGAATAATTGGTATACCACCTGCAACTGATGCTTCGTAATTAAACATTACACCTTCTTCATCAGCTTTTTTAAACACTTCATCTCCACCTGTTGCAAGAAGCATTTTATTAGCAGTAACAATATGCTTTTTCTTGCTCATAGCTTGAAGCATATACTCTCTTGCAGGTTCAATTCCACCCATAACCTCAACAACTATTTTTATAGAGTCATCATTTAAGATATCATTAAAATCTGTTGTAATTACGCTGTCTGGAATATCTACTCCTCTTTTTTTGTTTGCATTTCTAACTAAGACCTTTGCAATTTCTACTTTGTAACCGGAACGCTTTGTTATTTCTTCACCATTTTCATGTAGAATCTTCCAAACTCCACAACCAACAGTTCCAAGTCCAAGTAATGCAATTTTTACATTTTTCATATATACATTTCCCCCTTCGCACTCTTGTATATTTCCCAACATAAATATACATAATGCTATTATATTACTAATTTAATAAAATATCTATAAGAATATTAAATTTATACATAGATATTTATAATACATACAAATATTATAATTGTAATTGAATAGTTTCAATAAAAAAGAATATATATTATTAGAGTAATCTTTGGAGGAATAGTTTTGAATAATTCTTGTGCATTACCATTGTTATTATCAACTCTTGCGGGATTGTCTACCATCCTTGGGGGAATAATAATATTATTCATAAAAAAAGTAAATAAAAAATTTATTTCTTTTTCCCTAGCTTTTGCTGCAGGTGTTATGGTAACAATATCTCTTACTGATCTTTTTCCATTTTCAGAAGAAGTTCTCATAAAACAAAATGGTTCATTAATAGGTACATTATATGCTTTACTATTTTTTAGCATTGGCTTAGTTATGGCTATGCTTATAGATAATTTCATTCCCTCTGATTGCACTAAAATACAAAATTCACCTTCCAGTTCAAATTATAAACTTTATAAAGTAGGTCTTGTAACCATGATTGCATTAATGCTCCATAATTTTCCAGAAGGAATTACAACATTTATCTCTGGTTATCAAAGTACAAAACTAGGTATATATATTTCCATTGCCATAGCTCTTCATAATATTCCTGAAGGGATTTCCATTGCTATGCCAATATATTTTTCTACTATGTCAAAAAAGAAAGCAATTAATTACACTATTTTGTCAGCCCTAGCAGAACCTCTTGGTGCATTTATTGCTTTCTTATTTCTAAAACCATTTATAAATGATACAATACTAGCTATTTGTTTTGCATTAGTTTCTGGAATAATGATATATATCTCTCTTCAAGAACTCTTACCTCAATCTAGAGAAGATGGTCACACTAAAGTATCTTTATTCTCACTTCTTCTTGGAATCTGTATTATTACTCTTAGTCATTCATTATTTAATTAAATAATGAATGACTATGTTTTATTAAATATGAACTATAATATCATTAATAGCTTCACTAACTCTCTGCCTTTCATCATATATCCACTGCATATCAAATTCTAAATTAAATACTTTACAGAAAGAATAATACATGTTTATTTTTTGATAATATATTTCAAGTTCATCTAAACATTCGACTATAATAGTTGGTTTTGAAATTGTTTTTGATTTTGATATAAAAAGTTCATCTACATAGAATAAAAATTGTTTCATAAGTTCATCTTGCGAAACATCAAAAGGCACCTTTAATAAATTCCATTGAACTTCTTCTTTTAATTTGTATCTTTTTACATTTTGCAAAACAATTATATAATCATTTATATCCATCTTTCTGTAATAATTTAATTTTTCTTTTCTTGTGCTCCAAAGTGCTAGTTTATCTATTAATGGAAGTGTTTTTATTTTTAATATTGCATCAGATGGACCTACAACTGCTTTTTCTATTTCCTTATCTTCTTCATTAAGTTTATCCTGTAAAAATTTGTACTTGCTGCCTACAGATGCAACATATCCAACATCATATATTCCAATTCTTCCTGCTCTTCCTGCAATTTGTTTTACTTCCTGGCTTGTTAAATCTCTTACTTCATCACCATCAAATTTTCTAGTGTTTAAAAAGATAATTCTTCGTATTGGCAGATTAACTCCCATTCCTATAGCATCAGTTGTTATTAATATTTTATTTTTCTTATTTAAAAAGTATTCATATTGCATTTTTCTAACTTCTGGTGGCAAATCACCATAAATAACACTTGCCTTTATACCACGTTTTGAATAATCCTCTGCAAGTTCCAAAACTTTTTTCTTAGAAAATAGGACTATTGCATCTCCTTCTTCTATCTTTTTTGAATTAAATTCTTCTTTCATAACTTCTAATGGAATTCTTCTATTATATTCAATAATTTCATAATCATCTTTGCAATCTTCTAAAATAGTTTTTATAATTTTTTTAGCATTCATTGCACCACATACATGAACTTCTTTAGCCCTTACACCTAAAATTGCTCTAGTCCAAGCTGCTCCTCTTTGTGAATCATTTATCATTTGAATTTCATCTATAATAGCAACTTCATACTGCTCTTTCAAATTTAATTTTTCAATAGTACATGAAGTGTGTGTAGCACCTTCTTTTATAATTTCTTCTTCTCCAGTTTGTAAATTACAAATAATTCCCTGGTCGTTTAGTTTCTCATAATTTTCTAAAGCTAAAATTCTTAATGGAGATAAGTATACTCCTTTTTTACATTTTTTTAGTTTTTCTACTGCATTATAGGTTTTACCTGTATTGGTATCCCCCAAATGAATATAAAATTTTCTTTTAATCCCTCTAGCTTCTCTATATTCATCTTTAGGATTATCAGGAAAATTTTCTTCAAATTCATTTTTAATCATTTTTGGTATATGTTGTTTTGTAAGAACAGTCATTATTCCAGAGTTTACCAAACTCTTATAGTTTCCTCTTGCAACTTCATAATAATCAAATTCAGTATTATTTTTCTTATTATAATCTTCTATTAATTTAATTCCTGTAAATGTTAAAAGTTCCTGATATCTTTCATATACTTTATCATAATCCTTTATAAATTCTTTATCCATTTGCTCTAGAAGAAGTATCTTTTTTCGTACAACAGTTTCATGTTCAATAAATGCATTGCCTTTTGAATTTTTTACTATTTGTTCTATTTGAGCAATTTGATTTTTTAACCTACCAAATTCCTTTTGTGCTACATTATTTTTCATAATATCCACTCCTATTGTCAAATATTTTATACTTATATTATACACTATAAACATATTAAAAATCTTTAAAATATAAAAGCATACAACAAGTGCATGCTATTTATCTCTTCCTATATTATTAAATGATTTATCTTTTAAATTTTCGTTATTTTCTAATGTATCATTAAATATATTTTTTCTTTTAATATCATATTTTATATCAGTAGCTGATATTTTTGAATTTATTATTTTATAATTATTTTTTCTATCCTTATTAATATCATTATCACAACTTATAAAATCTTTTAATATATTATCTGCAGCTTCATTATAAACGTCATAATCCTGTACATTATCAAATATAGCAAAATATGTTTTATTATTTTCACTAACATAATTATTATATATTTTACTTATATACTCATTATTAAATTCATTTGAAATATAATTATTATTTATGTTAATTTCTGCTCTTTCTTTTAAGTCACTATTATACATATTACTATTTAACAATTCATTACTTCTAACTATTATATTATAATCCCTTTTTTTCAATTCTTTTTCTATTGTGCATATCATTTTAATTAAATTTAAATTATCAATTACATTATTATTTTCTACTGTATACTGAATATATTGTTTATAAATATCCTTATCTAAATTGATATACACTACATTTTCAATTTGTTTTAGCTGTTCCATTGTTAATGGTGGTTTTTTTTCTAAAATAAAATTTTTAGAAATTTCATATGATTTACCATTACTTGTAGTAACAATAAGCTTAACTTCCTGTTCCTTTGCCTCCATATCTGAAACATCAACATCTATACTAAAACCACTGGTATCCGTATTATATAAAGGATATGCAGCTTTTACATCTTGTCTAATATAACTTCCATTAAATGAGCCCTTAAATTTGCCTCCTACATACAAATTCAATATACTTATAGGACTTCCTGAAATTGCATAACCACTTACTTTTATTGTTTTATTCTCAAGCATATTTGAAGTATCAATATTATCAATTGATGCTACTATAGGTAAATTAGCTATTACATATGGTCTATATTCTTTATCTACTTGCACTAAAGAATTATATAGTTCTAAAACAGTATCACCATATGTTAAACTTGGTGCATAACAACCACCAAGTGATTTAACTGTAGGACACTTATTATATAATTCATTAAAATGTCTTGGATCCTTTGTATCTTTTACAGGATATCCTTTTGCCCCTGCATACAAGGCTAAATGATCTAAATGAGCTGTAACACCATCATCCCATGTTGCAAATCTCATGTGAATACTTGCATCATAATCACCACCACCTTGAGTCTGCTTCATACCACAAGGATTTTTACATTCTTCCCCTAAAACGCTTCCATACCTTCCATATCCAGTTTCAAGTGCTGATTGTGCATATGCTATTGCTGGATTCACTTTGCCATGATCCTTAGAATATTTATAATAAAGGTCAACTAAATTAATAAATGTACTTGTTGCCCCTCTTCTTCTTGCCCATTCCTTTGCACTTTCAGGTAAAATATCAGTATCTGATATAATATTTATATCTTGTACAACTTCTGTTGCATAAGCATTTTCCTTCTTGTTACATAGAAATGTACTTACGCTTATAATGGAAATCATTATGCCTGCTATACATTTTTTTAAATTCATTATTATTCCCCCAATATAAAAAAGATGTAAAAAGAATTTAATTCATTTTTACATCTTAATTATACCATAAATTAACTTATTTTTCTTGTTTTAATACATGCTATTATGCTTATAGCAAAAATTATTGTAAAACCTAATACTTGTGTTCCATCAAAAGTATCACTAGGTTTGCTTGGTTTTTCTGGGTTACTTGGTTCATCTGGTTTTGGAGTATCTGGCTTACTTGGTGTATCCGGCTCACTTGGTGTATCTGGCTCACTTGGTGCATCTGGCTTACTTGGTGCATCTGGCTCACTTGGCGTATCTGGCTTACTTGGTTTATCTGGTTCACCTGGTGCTACTGTTGTTTCACCAGGTTCTCCTTCTTCATAACCTACTGGTTTACCATAAACAGAAATTACAGCACTTGTAATTGCATCTGCAATTTTGTATTGACAATCTGCATTTGCAAGCTTACTTACATCAGATGAATTTGTAATAAAACCACATTCAACTAGCACCGCAGTCATATTGGTATTTTTCAACACATATAAAGTATCTCCTGTTTTACCACCTCTGTTTGTCATTCCAAGGCTATTACTAATATTTTGAGCTATCTTTTGTGCTAGTTCCTTACCTTTAGCATTTGAAGAATAATAAAATACCTCATCTCCATTAGCTGATTCTTTGTTAAAGGAATTTTGATGTATACTTATGAACAAGTCTGCCTTAGCATTATTAGCTATATCACATCTTCTTTGAAGGCTTTCTGTAGTAGTTGCAGCCAATTGATTATTATCTTCTCTTGTCATAATAATACTATATCCTGCATTTTGAAGTCTTTCTCTTGTTTTTAAACCAATCTCAAGATTAAGCTGTGTTTCAGAATATCTTACACCATTTACAGTAGCATAAGCACCATCATCTGAACCATAGCAATGACCTGGATCTAAAGCTATTAAAAATCTACTTGGTTTTTGTATTGTTATTGTTTCATTTTTTTCAAAAGTCTGACCATCATATGTTGTAACAACTAATTTTAAAGTTTTATTTCCATTATCTATGTCGGATATATCACAAACAAAATTAAATCCTGAGCTATGTTGATTATATTTAGGATAAGCATTATAAACATCTTCTCTGCTTATACTAGGTCCAAAACTTCCTTTATTTATACCATTTATATAAACATCTACATTTTTAATTGCACTCTTAGCTAATATCCAACCATTAAGTTGAAGTCTATTATTTGTATAATATTTACTAGAATAACGTAAAACCACATCTTCTAAATTATCATCACTTGGCATTTTAGACTGCTTGTCCACAATTTCATTATAAAGCTTCATAATTTTAGTTCCATAATCTGCTCCAGCCCAATTTGAACTTAGTGACATAGCAGTTTTTGCTGTACCATAAAGATATTGAAAATGTCTAGGATCATATGTATTTGATCTAGGATAACTACTTGCACCTGCATAAAGAGCTAAATGGTCTAGTTGAGCTTGTACGCCTTCATCCCAGCTAGAAAATCTTTTATGTGCATTAGGATCTGAATTACTACCACCTTCTGTAGTCTTTAAACCACAAGGATTATTAAATGATTCATCAATTACACCACCAAAATTTCCATAACCAGTTTCTAATGCTGCTTGAACATATGCTAAGGCAGGATTAATATTCCCATGTTCACCTGAATATTTGTAATAAAGATCTGCAAGATTTATAAAGGTTTCTGTTGCACCCTTTTCCTTTGCCCATTCTTTTGCAGTTGCTAAAGTAACATTTGTACTAGATATAATGTTTATATCGTCTTCAGCTAAAGTACTATATCCTTTAGGCATGAAACTTAGCAAAAAAGTAAGTAATACTAAATAAATTATATTTCTTTTTCCTTTCATTTTATCCTCCTTCTAAAATTTTATTTGCTTTAAAATAATTGTACTTCTTATAAAAAAAATATTCAACAAGCTTTAATAATATATTAAAAATTTAAAACATTATTAATAATTAAACTATAACTCATGAATATTTTTTCATATATCTCATGAATATTTTTTCATATATTTTAATATACTTCAAATATAGTAATTTTTTAGAGGATACTTATGAACCCATATAAAATATTAGGAATTTCTGAAAGTTCATCAACAGAAGAAATTAAAAATGCTTATTCTAACATTATAGAAAAATATTCCATAAAAAATGCTGAAAATGATTCTGAAAGAAATTTATTTTCTAACAAACTTAATGAAGCTAATGAAGCTTTTAGATTAATTACAAATATGATAACCTGTGAAGAAGTTAGAGATTTAATAGATCAAGATGATTTTATAACAGCAGAGTCAAAATTAAATTTAATTTCAGACTACTCATCTGCAGAGTGGAATTATTTAAAGGGCATATTACTAATAAAAAAGGGCTGCATAGATTCTGGAGTAACACATATTAGAAAATCAGTTTCAATAAATCCTTATAACGAAGAGTATACTAATTCATTAAAGAAAATAAATATCAAATTAAAATCAGGTAGAAGTGCTTATAGTAAAAGTTTAAAATCTCCTTTTTCATTATTATCATTGTTTACAAGAAAAAAATAGAAAATAGAAATAAGCTTTAAAAGTTAAAGCTTATTTTTATTCCTAATACTATTATATTTTTTTACTTCTCTTAAGGCCCTATCTGTTTCGTCTATTTCATCTTTTTTTTCATCTATTTCAAAATCTATTTGACCTTTAAGTTCTTCATTATTAACAAACTTTTCATTTACTAATTCACTTATTCTTCTATTTTTTTCAAGTTCTTTGTTAAGACTAGATTCAACAATTATATTACTTTCTAAAAGCTCTTTTTCTGATCTTCTTTCCACATTATAAGCTTGTCTTTTAACTGATTTTCTTTTTTTAAGTTCTTCATCAAATTTTTGACCTCTGCCATGATTTCTACTTTCAGATTCTTTATGAATAATACTAGTTTTATTAAGTCCATTTACTTTTTCATTTTCCGCCCTTATAATCCTATCAATATTATTTCTTATAAAATCAACCATAATTATTCCCCCTTTAAGAATCTTAATTATATTATACATAATTATCGTCCAATATGAATATTTTTTTAACATTTTTTGAACAAAAATTTATAAAAAATAAGGCCTCACTTATAAAAGTAAAAGTGAAGCCTAAATTAAAATTACTATTTTCTTATTTTTAAAGCTTTTTTAGCAGAAGATATTTTTAGAGCTGCTGCAGAAAATACTCCAAGTATTAAAAGCATAAGCTTACTACTATCAGATGTATTTCCTGAATTATTTTCAGCAGATGGTGTAGCAGTTGTTTCACTAACTGAATCACTACTTTGAACTTCTTGTGTATCAGTTTTTGCATAACAAATAGCTGAAGTTCCTATTAAAGAACATACTAAAATTTCGCTTATGATAAATTTAATTTTTTTATTCAAAATTACCATCTCCTTTACTTTATGTGATAATCATAAAATGTAAAGCTTAAAGCTAGCTTAAAAAAAGGGAGCTGTGAAAAAATGAGAAATCATTTTTTTGCAGCTCTTTTTTCAATTAATTTTATGAATATTTATTATAAGTATATTAAAAAAGGGCATAAATGCCCCTTTCCCCAGAAATTATGTACATTTAT
>JAAYQS010000192.1 GCA_012519155.1 Clostridiales bacterium | reverse complement strand
TTATTACAGTCAAGTTCCTGATAAAAATAAAAAATTGATATTTCATACTGATTTGGGATCTCAATATACAAGTAATGATTTAAAAGAACTGTGTAAAAAATTTAATATAATACAATCATTTAGCAAAAAAGGTTGCCCATATGATAATGCTTGCATAGAATCTTTCCATTCATCAATAAAGAAAGAAGAAATTTATAGAAATAAATACCGAACCTTTGAAGAAGCTAATGTTGCTATTTTTAAGTATATTGAAGGTTGGTATAACAGGAGAAGACTGCACTCTTCTATTAATTATATGACTCCAGAACAATGTGAATTATTAGCTAGAAGAACAGCATAAAAAAGTTTGACTTTTTGTGTCCAAAATATTGACATAAGACCATGTCCTGTCTTCTTCCCAATCATGTTCCGGCTGTGCGTGACGCACGAAATAAACTCTTGTCATTTGATCAGCTCCATTTCATCTTCCATTTTTACAAATCCATATTTTTCATATAACGGTCGTCCCATCTCTGTCGCCTCTAAAGTAATCTGTGATATGCCCTGTTTCCTTACAGCCTTTACCAGTAAATCCAATGTATGAAATGCAATCCCCTGTCTCCGATATTCCGATGCCGTATACATATTCATAATGTATGCCTTTTTACCTGTCGGATTATGGTAGGTAGGCATAACATTATAAAAGCTGACACCACCAGCGCCAATAAAGGTTTCGTTATCATACACCAGATATGCAATATGCTCACCAGTTTCTAATGCACTCTTATAATAATCATAGGATTCTTTTTCCACCAATGACATATCCACATCATTCGATAGTTTGTTGGCAGTACGAAGGACGATAATTCTAGTCCTTACAAGTTCATCAATGTCTGCTATGGTTGCTTTTTTATATTTATAGTTTTTCGCCATCACATACTCCCCCTCTAAATCTGTTAACCTTTTCGTAAAACAAATAATTCTATTTGCTTCCACAAACCCCATTTTCAAATGAAACTTAAGACTATCTTCATTATTCAACTCACAGTCACTCGCAAACTCAAGGCACCCCTGATCCTTTGCCCAATTCTGACACTCTCCTAACAATTCTTTCGCATAACCTCTTTTTTTATATTCTTCTAAAACAAAAATGCCTTCCAAATATCCTACCGGACTGGAATCAGTTCCCTCTACATAGTCAAACCTTAATCCGCATTGTGCAAATCCAACTATATGTTCCTCTGATATAGCAAGAAAAATAATATTTTTTCCTTTTCTTATATGTTCGCAAAAATTCTTTGTTAAATCTTCAACTGTGTGTGATTTCCACATCTGAATTGCCAAACTCACAAGTTGGGGAACATCCTCTAATCTAGCTTTTCGTATCAATTTTACCACCTATCCTTAACTCTTTGTGAAACATTTGTAAGATACAATAAACCACTTACTCTATCTGGTTACAAAATTCTATAATTTCTTCTCTCCTGCATTCCAAATCTTCCTTATATTCCACAGAACACAAACCAAGTCTATCACAACATTCAATTTCCATATGTCCATAAAAATGTTCTATGCTTGCAATAATCCTCTCACATTCCCTCATGCTAGGTCCTGTTCTCAATGCGATAACATATCCTTTCTTGCCACTACTTAATTTGGCATGTGGTTCATGTGTGTTACACCACGGAGTACATATATCAATAAAAACTTTAAATTGTCCCGGTATATCTGTCCAGTATGATGGAGACACAGATATAACTATATCAGCCCATTCATATTGCTCAATTATCCTATCAACATCGTCATTCTGAACACATTTTGCTGTATTATGACAAGTTCTACATCCTTTGCAAAACTTTATATCATAATCATCAATACATATGTTTTTAACATCATGTTTCTTTTCCAGACGAGCAGTCAATGTCGTCAACTTAGCAAATTAAGCTAGGCAAAAATATTTGAAATCAAGAAAATTTTTAATTTGTATGTTAAATTCACTTAAAAAATGATATACTAAATAAATCCACTGGTTAAAGTGAATTTTAAATTATGTATTTTATTCTAATATTAAATACAGGATTTAATATTATGATGGTGCTTTTTCCTTGGATGTTTGTTTTTTCGATCACAAGAGCGGTTTGATTTTACTTGTGAGCGTATTTTTATAGCTTTTTCTATGAGATTATTTAGTGTTTTCTTTCTATTTCTAGATTTAGTTATTCTAGCATCTACAATAATATCATTTAATACATCATATAATGCTGATGCCGTCGCAACTGCTGTTCTTGTCTTATTTTAATTACTGCTTAATCCAAAGTATTCACCACATTCTTTTGTATCTGGTACTTGTAAACTAGTACCATCTATAGCTAGAATATTAAAGCCATTCCAAGTAGCTAACTTATTATTTAAACTATAAAATTTATCAACAAAAAGCCTAAATAATTCAGCAAAAGCTTGTGGTAATATATTTTGTCTTGCCTTTGAAAAAGCTTGCTTTGTTATTAATGGAAATTTTAAATGTTTATAGTCTTCAATAAAATTAGCAACTTCAGAAGATATAGATTTACGTAATGCAGAGCAAATAAAAAGAATAGTGTTAGAAGCAAATTTTTTCACTATTGTCAAGCCTTTTTTTATTTCTCTTAAGTTGACGACATTGTAAGCCCTCCTGTGAGACAAAGTTTTTCTTTTATTTTACTTCATCACACGGGAAATGCATAGATTTCTATATAATTTAATGAGAAATTTTTTTACCTTTCAGTTCTGTTGCCATTCAGAATAATATCTATCAATTCTTGCTTTCCATTAGTATATGCCACCCTATCATCTGCATACTTACTTTCCTGTTCTTCCTTTAACTTGTCAGAAACAGCAATCCCCTTAATATTACATCACAATTTCACTCTCGAAATATTGTTCCTGAAAATGAATCTGCCTCCTGATTTCTTCCTTTGAAAAAGCCATTCCATCAGGCACAACTACCCACTTTTCTTCTATATCATCTTTTCTATGAACAATAGCCATAATTTTACCTGTAAACTTGTCTGCTGGCTCATTTACACCTAATATATAAGCGTCTTGCTCTTCTCCATCTGGTGCCATAACTCCTTCAATGTAACCATAATTTATAGGATAATACATATCTTTATATTCTGGATGATAACTCCCTAATGGTCTATCGACTGTGACTGTTACTGTTGTACCAATTATTACATCATCAGCACTTTTGTTAGCATGCAACACAAACCTTTGATTAGGATATCCAAATTCTTCAATCAGCTCGCCCTCTTCAAATCCAAATTTCTTATATAATTTTCTAGGTGCAATTCCTTTAACATCATTTTCTCTAAATGTAGACACAGTTATATCTTTATCTCTGTCAAGCTTATCAAGTGCCTCGCTTAAAAGAAGCGAAGCAATTCCCCTTTTTCGATAAGCTGGATCAACAGCCAAACAACATATCATATTATACTTCCTTGAATATAAAAGTACGCCAACAATATCTTGTTCGTTCTTCACGCACAAAGCACGCTTATCATTCATGAATTTCAGTACTATTATTTTGTGTTCATCTATACTCTGCTCTATCTCTAATCCCGGAAAATTCCAACTTACTTTTCTCACTAATTGCATCCATGAATCAATATCTGATGTTCTGCCAAATTCTACCTTCATATTTTCTATCATTGACTATCTCCTCAAATCTGCTTTGAAACAAAATGTACAATTTCTTTCACTGGCTTAATGATATATGGTATCAACTCCAAAGGATATACTTTAGTACCCTTCTTTAAATCTTCTAGTGTAACCCAACAGAAATCCAGATCAATTCTTTCATTATCCAGCTCATCATATCCATGAAACACTCCATCTAATGGAATATTATCATCCACCAGATGTACATTATAATATAAACATATCTGTATTATCATATACATTTATTTCATCACATATATCAATTACTCTTTGTAAATTTTTAAGAGATTCATAATATCTTCTTTCTACATCAGCATCAGGTATTCCATGACCACCCTTGCTTACTCTTATTTTAACTCTTTCTTTCGCAATTTCAGGACTTTCTACTCCTATATAGTTCATTACAATATAAAAGCCTTTTTTCTTTGCATTATTTATATTTTTAACTATACTATTACCACTTAAAGTAGTTTCTTGGTTAAATGATATATTGTTATTAATGTATTGTCTAATTAACTTAACAGCCTCTCTTGCACATTTCATTTGAAGATTATTGTCACGCCAAGATCCTATACGTGCTACCATTTCATCAGTATTAATTCTTTTTTCATCTTTATTCTCATCATAATAAATAGACTTATATATTGATGTTTTGCCAGCTCCATTAACACCAGCAAAAATAGTATATGTTGGCATATCACTCACCTATAACCTTTGCTTGTTTCTCTTGTAATAAAAAATTTGAAAGTGTCATATAAAAATCTTGTTCATCTTTTGTTTTAGCATTTCTAAATAAATCCTTTAATTGACTGTAAGAATATTGTTTAAACATATCATATAAATCATTGCTTTTTTCACCCATAATTTCTTACCTCCAAAATTTACTTATTATAATTATAAACTTAATATTATACTAATACAATCTCATAATTTATAACTTTTTTATATTAATGCCAAATTAATGCCACAAGTGCAAAAAAATCTCGTAAAGTCTTGATAAATCAAGCTTTACGAGATTTTATTATTTATTCAAACTCTATAGTAGCTGGTGGTTTTCCTGTGCAATCATACATTACACGGTTAACTCCATTTACTTCATTTACTATTCTTGTTGTTACTTTTCCAAGTACTTCCCATGGAAGTTCAGCAGATTCTGCTGTCATGAAATCGCTTGTTGTTACTGCACGAAGAGCTATTGCATAATCATAAGTTCTTTCATCTCCCATAACTCCAACTGATCTCATATTTGTAAGAGCTGCAAAGTATTGACCTAAGTTTTTATCTACTCCTGCCTTTGCAATTTCTTCTCTATAAATTGCATCTGCATCTTGAACTATTCTTACTTTCTCAGCTGTTACTTCACCTATTATTCTAATTCCAAGTCCTGGTCCTGGGAATGGCTGTCTGTATACTAAATATTCAGGTATTCCAAGTTCAAGACCTGCTTTTCTAACTTCATCTTTAAATAAAAGTCTAAGTGGTTCTATTATTTCTTTAAAATCAACACAATCAGGAAGACCACCTACGTTGTGGTGTGATTTAATAACTGCTGATTTTCCAAGACCACTTTCTATAACATCTGGATATATAGTTCCTTGTACTAGGAAATCTACAGCACCTATTTTCTTAGCTTCTTCTTCAAATACTCTTATGAATTCTTCACCAATTATTTTTCTCTTTCTTTCAGGTTCTTCTACACCTTTAAGCTTTTCATAGAATCTTTCTTGAGCATTTACTCTTATGAAGTTTAATTTATATGGTCCCTTTGGGCCAAATACAGCTTCTACTTCATCACCTTCATTTTTACGAAGCAAACCATGATCTACAAATACACAAGTAAGTTGTTCACCTACTGCTTTTGATAAAAGTACTGCTGCAACTGATGAATCAACACCACCTGATAATGCACATAATACTTTACCATTTCCTACTTTTTCACGTATTTGCTTAATTGTGCTTTCTACAAATGAATCCATTTTCCAATCTCCAGCACAATTACATACATTATAAACAAAGTTTGATAACATTTCTTTACCTTGTTCTGTATGCATAACTTCTGGATGGAATTGAACTGCATATAAGTTTCTAGATTCATTTTCCATAGCAGCAACAGGGCAAACTGGTGTATGAGCTGTCACCTTAAATCCTTCTGGAGCTTTTTCTATGTAATCAGTATGACTCATCCAACAAATTGTAGATTTCTTTACACCCTTAAATAATTTTGTATTAGTATCTACATTAACTTCTGTTTTTCCATATTCACTTACAGGAGCTGTATTAACTTTTCCTCCAAGTAAATGTGCCATAAGTTGTGAACCATAACATATTCCAAGTACAGGAATACCTAAATCAAATATTTCCTTGTCACAAAGTGGTGAATCAGCTGCATAAACACTATTTGGACCACCAGTGAATATTAACCCCTTTGGATTTCTTTCTTTAATTTTTTCTAAACTATAAGTATATGGTACTATTTCACAATAAACACCACATTCTCTAACTCTTCTTGCTATTAATTGATTGTATTGTCCTCCAAAGTCAACAACTAGAATTAGTTCCTTATTCATTCTTTCCTCCAATAATTAAAATAATATTTTAAAAAATGCATAATAACTTATTTATAAAAATTATAGCTTTGCTACATATTTTTTATTAGCATTTTAAAATTGTAGCAAAGCTTATAAAATTAAATATCTACTATTGGTTTACACTATAGTTTGGTGCTTCTTTTGTAATATTAATATCATGTGGATGACTTTCTCTAAGTCCAGCAGATGTTTGAACTACAAATCTAGCTGTATTATATAAAGTTTCTAAATCCTTAGAGCCTAAGTATCCCATACCAGATCTAATACCACCAACTAATTGGAATATAGTATCAGAAACAAATCCTTTATAAGCAATTCTTCCTTCAACACCTTCTGGAACAAGCTTTTTATTTCCTTCTTGGAAATATCTATCCTTAGATCCACATGCCATTGCTGCAAGTGATCCCATGCCTCTGTATACTTTATAGCTTCTACCTTGATATATTTCTCTTTCTCCTGGTGCTTCATCACAACCTGCAAGAAGTGATCCCATCATACATACTTTAGCTCCTGCAGCTAATGCTTTAA
>JAAYQS010000191.1 GCA_012519155.1 Clostridiales bacterium | reverse complement strand
GGCTAGTCGGGAATTTACGACTGTGGAGTATCATATCAAATGCAAGTAGTTTTTATAACAAAAGCAGATACATTGAAACAGTAAAATTCTTAAAATGTTTATATTTGATTACATTTTAAGTAGCAGGAAGATTTATGCTTAAAATTGGTTGTCATTTATCCTCAGCAAAAGGTTTTTTAAATATGGGGAAAGAAATAATTTCTATAGGTGGAAATACATTTCAATTTTTTACTAGAAATCCTAGAGGTGGCAAGGCTAAAGATATTGATCCAAAAGATGCAGAAGCATTTATAAAATTTGCAAAAGAAAATAATATTGAAGTAATATTAGCCCATGCTCCATATACTTTAAATGCATGTTCTGCTGATGAAAAAATAAGAGATTTTGCTAAAAGAACCTTTGAAGATGACTTGAAAAGAATGGAATATGTTCCTAATAGCCTATATAATTTTCATCCAGGAAGTCATGTAAAGCAAGGAACAGAAATTGGAATAAATTATATAGTTGATATGTTAAACTGTGTTTTAAAGGAAGAACAAACAACAAAAGTTTTACTTGAAACAATGGCTGGAAAAGGAACAGAAGTTGGTAGGTCCTTTGAAGAAATTGCAGAAATAATAAGTAAAGTTAAATTAAATGATCATTTAGGTGTATGCCTTGATACCTGCCATGTTTATGATGCAGGTTATGATATAGTAAATAATTTAGATAATGTTTTAGATGAATTTGATAAAATTATAGGATTAGATAGATTATATGCAATTCATTTAAATGATAGTAAAAATCCTTTTGAAAGTCATAAGGATAGACATGAAAAAATAGGAGAAGGTCATATAGGACTTGAAGCAATTGAAAGAATAATTAATCATCCTAAGCTTAGAAATTTACCATTTTTCTTAGAAACACCTAACGACTTAAAAGGTTATGAAAAGGAAATAACTATATTAAAAGGTTTATATAAATAAGTTTTTTTAGTAAAATTGACCTTGGTAAAATGTAGTAAAAAGTATCATATATATTTATGTGATACTTTTTTTTATATTTTTATTTCCAAAATAATGAAAAAAATATATTGACATCATAAAATATTTAGCTATAATAATATTTAATGGTGTTAAATATTAAATGGGAGGAGTGTAATATATGTGCAATAAAAATGAAACAGTAACTTACAAAAAGATTATAGAAAATACATCAAGTGATGTTATGGATAAACTATCAAAAATATGTATAGAAAATAATAAAATAGATACATCTCTTTATGGAAAATATGATGTAAAAAGAGGTCTTAGAGATATTAATGGAAATGGTGTTTTAGCTGGGCTTACTAATATTTCTAATATACAATCTAAAAAGAATACTAAAGAAGGTTTAGTGCCTTGTGATGGTATATTAAAATACAGAGGAATTAATATTAGAGATTTATGCAAAGGTTTTGTAAAAGACAAACGTTTTGGCTTTGAAGAAGCTACTTACCTTGTTTTGTTTGGAAAGTTACCTAATAAAAGTGAACTTTACGAATTTAAAAATTTATTAGCAAAAAATAGAAAACTTCCAGATAAATTTGTTAGGGATGTAATTATGAAGCTTCCTAGTAAAAATATGATGAATACTTTATCAAGAAGTGTTTTATCATTATATAATTATGATAATCATGCAGATAATACAAGTATTAATAATGTTTTAATGCAATCAATAAAATTAATTAGTGTACTTCCTATGTTAACTGTTTATGGTTATCATGCTTATAATCATTATGTTTGTAAAAATAGTATGTATGTTCATAAACCAGATCCAAACCTTTCAACAGCAGAAAATATTTTAAGGCTTTTAAGACCTGATATGAAATATACAAAACTTGAGGCACAAATATTAGATTTAGCCTTAGTACTTCATATAGAACATGGTGGTGGTAATAATTCAAGTTTTACAACTCATGTTGTAACTTCTACAGGCACAGATACTTATTCAGTTATGGCAGCAGCACTTGGTTCTTTAAAGGGACCAAAGCATGGTGGAGCAAATATAAAGGTAGTTCAAATGTTTGAGGACATGAAATCAAAAATTAGCAATAAAAATGATGATGATGAAATAAGAAGATATTTAGAGAGAATTTTAGACAAAGAAGAATTTGATGGGAAGGGATTAATATATGGAATGGGTCATGCTGTATATTCTGTATCAGATCCTAGAGCTGAAATATTTAAATCATTTGTGCAAAAACTAGCCATAGAAAAAGGAATGGAAGATGAATATAACTTATATTCAAAGGTAGAATCTATTTCAAAAGAGGTAATTAAAAACAAAAGAAAGATATATAAAGGTGTAAGTGCTAATGTAGATTTTTATAGTGGATTTGTGTATAGCATGTTAAATATTCCCCTTGAGATTTTCACACCTATTTTTGCTTGTGCAAGAATAGTTGGATGGTGTGCCCATAGATTAGAAGAACTTATAAATACAGATAAGATTATAAGACCTGCATATATGAGCATATTAGACAGTGCTGACTATTTAAATTTAGAAGAAAGATAAGTATATTTGTTAAATTAAGGTTGACTAATATTAAAAAAGTTTTATAATATGTATGATAAATATATTGTTGAAAAATTACGAGGTTTTTTATGGAAGATTTTGACTCTATACAACAAGAAGAAATAAAGCATATCTTGGAAAAAATGAAAAATATTGCAGCTAAGTTTCAACCAATGAAACTTTTGTCAATTGGTGAATTTGCGCTTTTGTCTATAATTTATAATACTTCAAAAGAAGTAGACAAGATTAAATCTTCAGATATAAGTGAAAAATTAAATATTTCAAAACCAGCAGCATCAAGAATGTTAAATGTAGTAGAAGAAAAAGGCTATATAAAAAGATATATGGAAAAAGAAGATAGGCGAGTAGTTGCTATATCCATTACTCAAGCAGGTATTGATGTATATAAAAATGAAATAAATGAATACAATAAAGTTTGCAATAGAATTGTTTCTAAAATGGGGCAAAAGGACATGGAAAATTTTTCTTTTTTAGTAGATAAATTTTTTGATATAATTGCACAGGAGTTATAGTTTATGAAATTAAATAGTAAATTGAAAGTTCTAAAAGTTATAGTTGTAATTTTTTTGGTTATACTTATATGCATGGGAATTTTTGCTATATATATATATATAATAGATATAAAGTTTCTACCAAAATTGGTGAAGATGAATTTGCTAACATTGAAGTAACTGATGATAATATTGCAGTTACTGTTTTAGGTTATCATTCCATTAATGATGATGAATCTATTAAAAGTCCAATTATAATAGGAAAAGATAGGTTGAGAGAACATTTGCAAGCTATAGAAGATCTTGGATTTACCACTATATCTGTATCAGATTTAGAAAACTATCTTGAAAATGGCAAGCCAATTCCTAGAAAAAGTGTTCTTATTACCTTTGATGATGGTTATTTAGATAATTATTTGTTAGCATATCCTTTATTAAGGGAATTTAACATGAAGGCTACTATATTTGTTGCGCCTTCCTTGTTAAATGAAAATCCTTATATGACAGTTGATCAAGTTAAAGAATTAAGTGAAAATGGTATTGATATTCAGTCCCATACTTTTTCTCATAAAGATTTAAACAGTATGTCTTATGATGATCAGTTAAATGAATTTATTAAATCAAAAAAATCTTTAGAAAAATTAACATCAAAAAAGATTACAGCTATAGCATATCCTAAAGGGTTATTTAATGATGATACACTAAAGGCATCAAAAGATGCAGGTTATGATATTGGTTTTACAGTTAAAAAAGGTTTTGCATATAAAAATGAAAATAATTTTAAAATTAATAGGGTTTTAATTGATTATACTTACAGTAAGTATGATATAGAAAAAGTTCTTATAGAATCATTAATTAGCAAATGATTTATAAGAACTTCTTATTATTTTAGTATATTACATTTATCTATTTCTTTTATAGCTGCTTCTATTTCAGAAACTGGAAGAACAAGGGCAAATCTTACAAAGCCTTCCCCAAGTGAACCAAAAGCTGAACCTGGAGTACAAATAACACCGGATTCTTCCATAAGCTTTAAACAAAATTCAGTAGAACTTTTAAATTTTTCTGGAATTTTAGCCCAAGCAAACATAGTACCTTCACTATTTTTTATGTTAAGTCCTATATTTCTCAAACCTTCACATAAGGCATTTCTTCTTTTTTCATATTCTTTGCAATGAGCCTTTACACTATCCTTAGGACCATTTAAAGCAGCTATTGCAGCTTTTTGAATTGGTGTAAATATGCCATAATCTATTTGTGAACGTATTTTTTTAAAGTTTTTAATTATACTTTCATTACCTAAGGCAAAAGAAACTCTAGCTCCGGTTATATTAAAGGATTTTGATAATGAATAAAATTCTATACCTACATCTTTTGCGCCTTCAAAGGATAGGAAAGATTTAGATGATTTACCATCATAAATTATGTCTGAATAAGCATTATCATGAATTATTACTATATTATTTTCCTTTGCGAAAGTAATTAATTCTTTATAAAATGAATCCGGTGCCAATTTACATACAGGATTTAAAGGATATGAAACAATCATAAATTTAGTCTTACTTAAAATATCCTTTGGAATGCTTTTTAAGTCAGGTAAATAATTATTTTCTTCTAAAAGATTATAATATTCAATTTGTGCTCCACATAAAAAAGGACCAATTTCAAATATTGGATATCCTGGATTTGGTACAAGAACTACATCGCCTTTGTTAATAAAAGTAAGTCCAATGTGATTAATGCCTTCTTGAGAACCATATACTGAAGTTATTTCATTTTCTGTTAGATCTACATTAAATCTGTCTTTATAATATGTAATCATAGCATTTATAAGTTCCTCAGAATCTCCTAAAGAGTATTTCCAGTTTTCAGGATCCTTAGCACTTTCCATTAAAGCATCTATAACATGTTTATCAGGTTTAAAATCAGGTGTACCTACAGATAAATTATAAACTTTTTTTCCTTCACTTATTAATTGTTTTTTTTTATTATCTAGTATATTAAATATACCAGATTCAAAATAATCAAGATTTTTTGAAAAGTTAATATTCATTTGAATCCCCCGCTATTAAAAAATATTTTTATAATATTAGTTTATTATAGCACAAATTTTAATATATTAAATCTTTAGAACTGTAATTTTATTTATATGAAAAAGTAAATATGAGTTAGGAAAATGTTAACAAATTGTAAAAAATAGTGACCCATGTGCTATATTTGATAATTTTTTTTGAATACATTTACAAAAGTATGTAAAAACTTAATTTATAAAGTGAGGGATAAATATTATGAAAATGAAGAAAAAGATTTTCTCTTTCTTCCTTGTATTAGCTATGGTATTTTCATGTTTGCAATTACCTAATATAACTGCAAATGCTGAAGATACTAAAGATCCTACAGCATATCTAAGATTTAGATATGAAAGAGAAGATAAAACTTACAATGATGAAGAGAACATTATAGTATCTTTTGACGATTCTAAAGATGGTGTATCACTTAATTTAAGTGATGACTACGGAAAGTATGCAGTTGTAGAAGTACCTGCAGGAACTAAAAAAATTGCATACAAAGTTGGGGAAGGCAAGGAAAAAGAATGGGATGCTGATGCTTTATTAAACAAGGAAATTTTAACTTCAGTATATAAAGATGGTAAAGTTACTGAAAAAATTACTGATTTAAATAAAGATAAAGCTGACATAACTGTTAGATTACATTATTTTAGATACGACCAAAATTATGAAAAGTGGGATGTATGGAGCTGGATTGATGGAGGAAACGGTGCAGCTTACACTTTTGAAGAAGAAGAGTTTAAAGAAGGAAAAACAGCACAAGTTACTGAAATACCAGTAGAAAAGCTTGCTGCAAAAACTAATATAAACTTTTTAGTAAGAAAAATAGACTGGTCTCAAAAAGATCCTGATGAAAATAGAAGTATAAACAAAGCTTATGCTAATAAAGATGGAGTTATTGATGCTTATGTAGTAACTGGTGAAAAAACAGTATATTATGATAAAAATGATGTAGATATTTCACCTAAGGTTACTGCAGCTAGAGTTGATTCATACAATAATATTTCATTTACTACTAATTATCCTATAACTAATGATGATGTTAAAGGAAAAATTACATTAAAACAAAAGGAAAGAGATGTACTTCTTCCAAAAGATGATAAAGAATATAATGAAGAAGAAATTACAGAACTTGATTTAACTGATGGTTCTTTTTCTGGAACAATTACAACAAAAGAAAAAATTAACTTAAAAGAAAAAGAATATGTTTTAGCAGTAGAAGGATATGGAGAAGTTCCTGTTACAATTGGTAAACTTTATAACACAGATGAATATGCAGAAGATTATACTTTCTTTGGAAAGCTTGGAGCTGTTTATTCTAAAGATAGTACACAATTTACTTTATGGTCACCAATGGCTGATAGTGTAAGAATTGCCTTTTATGGTAAAGATTCTAAGGTTATTGATAATGATCCAACTGAAATTTATGATATGGATATGGATGTAAATGGTTCATGGACATATAAAGCAGAAGGTGACTTAGATGGGGAATTTTATAACTATATAGTTTCTATAGATGGAAAAGAAAATATTGTTACTGATCCATATGCAAAGGCTGTTGGTGTTAATGGTAAAAGAGGAATGGTTGTAGATTTAGAAAAAACTAATCCTGAAGGATGGGATAAAGATTCTAGAGTAGAACTTGAAAGTCCAACAGATTCTGTTATATATGAAATGCACATAAGAGATTTTACTATTAACGAAAGTTCAGGTGCTAATATTAAGTATGCTGGTAAATACAAAGGAGTATGGCAAAGTGGTACTACAATTCCAGAATCTGATGTAAAAACTGGCATAGATCACTTAAAAGAACTTGGTGTAAATACAGTTCATATAATGCCAACTTATGATTATACTTCAGTAGATGAAACAAAATTAGATGAAGATCAATATAACTGGGGATATGATCCTCAAAACTATAATGTACCTGAAGGTTCTTATTCAACTGATCCTTACACAGGAAGCATGAGAATAGAAGAATTTAAGGAAATGGTTAAGGGACTTCATGATGCAGGAATTAGAGTAGTAATGGATGTTGTATATAATCATACAGCTTTAACTACTGATTCAAACTTAAACCTTGCAGCACCTTATTATTACTATAGAGAAAATGATGATTTTACTTTTTCTAATGGTTCTGGTTGTGGTAATGAACTTGCATCAGAACGTTCAATGGTTAGAAAATTAATTGTTGATTCTATAGTTTATTTAGCAGATGAGTATCATTTAGATGGTTTTAGATTTGACCTTATGGGTTGCATTGACCAAGATGCTATGAAAGAAATTAGAACAAAATTAGATAAGATAGATAAAAATATTTTAGTATATGGAGAAGGATGGACAGGAGGTTCATCAGCTCTTGATAGTTCAAAGGCATCATTTAAAGCAAGCACTCCAAATTTTGGAGATATGCAAATTGCTGCATTTAGTGATGATATAAGAGATGGTATTAAAGGAAATGTATTTGATGCTAAGGGAACTGGATTTATTAACGGTGGTTCTGGATATGAAGAAACTATTAAATTTGGTATAGTAGCATCTACTAAAAATGATCAAATTGATAATACAAAGGTTGTAAATAAAACTACTCCATGGGCTAATGAACCATATCAAACAATAACTTATGCTTCAGCTCATGATAACTATACTTTATGGGATAAATTACAAATATCTTGCCCTTCAGCTGATGAAGCTAAATTAATTGCTATGAATAAAATGTCTGCTGCAATAATTTATACATCACAAGGTATTCCATTTATGCAAGCAGGGGAAGAAATGGCAAGAACCAAAGTTAATGCTGATGGAACATTAAATGAAAATAGTTATAATGCACCAGATAGTGTAAACTCTATTGATTGGAATAGAAAAGTTGAATATTCAGATCTTTACAATTATTACAAAGGTTTAATTTTACTTAGAAATAATCACAGAGCATTTAAAATGACTAGCACAGAAGATATTCAAAATAACTTAAAATTCTTAGATGTTGAGGCTAATAAAGTTGTTGCTTATACTTTAAATGGTAAAGCAGTTGGAGATAGTTTTGATAATATTGCTGTAATATTTAATGCAAATGATTATAGAACTGAAACTGTAACACTTCCAAGTAATGACTGGGTTGTTATAGTAAATGGTGAAACTGCAGGAACAAGTAAGATTAAAGATATAAAAGGCAATACAATTGAAGTAGAACCTAAATCTTCTTATGTACTTGTAGATAAAGAAAGCTATTATAGAACACATCCAAATGAAAAACCAGATGAAGACAAACCAGAAGATTCTGATAAGCCAGGCACAACTACTCCAGGAGATAAACCAGGAGATTCTGATAAGCCAGCTACAACTACTCCAGGTGACAAACCATCTGAAGATAAACCAGCAGTTCCAGATGATGAAGATAAAGAAGAACCTTCAGATGATGGTACAAAAGACGATGGCAAGAAGGATGATACAAAACCAGGTACAACAACTACTGAAACTCCAAAAGATGACAAACCTTCAGATGGAAATAAGGAAGATACTTTTGATGGAAATAATGTTATGATTATATTATTAATGTCATTTGCTTCTGTAGCTTTTGTATTAAAACTTAAAAGAAAAGCAAGATAATATTTAAATTTAGGACTTTATATTAGTTTAAAGCTAATGTAGAGTCCTTTTTTAATGTGGACTCAAATATTTGCTTTATTAAGCTTTATATTCTTCATCACTTACAACTTCGGTTAATTAATAATGGATTGGTTACAGAACTGAAAGGTAAAAAAATTCTCATTAAATTGTATAGAAATCTACGCATTTCCCGTGTGATGAAGTAAAATAAAAGAAAAACTTTGTCTCACAGGAGGGCTTATGGGAAGGAAAGAACAAAG
>JAAYQS010000190.1 GCA_012519155.1 Clostridiales bacterium | reverse complement strand
TATTATTTGCGATTGTCAGTCGCTAACATTTTAACATAGGAGGTTTTTTCTTTATAGTCTTTCTATTTTCTGGGCAGAGCTAAAGCCATATTCTCCACTAGCAGAGCTTAGTGGTTTTATAGACAAAAAAATGCTACCAAAAACAATTTTGGTAGCATTAATTTTTTATTGTAATACTTTTGATAATCTTTCAGCAGCTTCAATTATATTTTGTCTTTCACCAAAGCAACTAAATCTAAAGCATCCTTCTCCATTTTTACCGAATCCTACACCAGGAGTACCAACTATATTAGCTTTTTCAAGCAAAAGATCAAAGAATGACCAAGAATCCATATTATTAGGGCATGTAAGCCATATGTATGGTGAATTATCTCCTCCTACATATTTGATACCTAATTTATCTAAAGCTTCAGCTATAATTCTAGCATTTTCCTTATAGTAATCTATAACTTCTTTAGTTTTTACTCTTCCTTCTTCTGTAAATACACCAGCTGCAGCCTTTTGTACTATGTAAGGAACTCCATTAAACTTAGTAGTTTGTCTTCTAAGCCATAATTTGTTTAAAGATACTCCTTCGCACTTTAATGCAAATGGTACAACTGTATAACCGCATCTCATACCAGTAAATCCAGCTGTCTTAGATAATGAACAAATTTCAATTGCACATTCCTTAGCGCCATCAATTTCAAAAATACTATGTGGTATATTATCATCACTTATAAATGCTTCATATGCTGCATCAAATAGTATAACAGCACCCATTTCTTTAGCATATTTAACCCATTCTGTTAATTGATCTCTATTATATGACGCACCTGTTGGGTTATTTGGTGAGCAAAGGTATATAATATCACAAGTTACATTATAATCTGGCATTGCTAAATAACCATTAGATTCATTTGAATCCATGTATTTTATTGTTCTGCCATCCATTATGTTTGTATCAACATATACAGGATATACAGGATCTGGAACTAAGACAACATTATCTTTATCAAAAATATTTAAAATATTTCCACAATCGCTTTTAGCTCCATCACTTATAAATATTTCATCCCTATCTAAATTAACATTAACTTCTTCATAATAGCTTTGAACACTTGATTTTAAGAATTCATATCCTTGTTCTGGTCCATATCCTTTGAAAGTTTCAATTTTTGACATATCACTAACGCCTTCTTCAAGTTGTTCTATTACAGGCTTAGTAAGTGGTAATACAACATCACCTATACCAAGTGATATAACCTTCTTGTCTGGATTTTTCTTCTTATAATCCGCTACCTTATGAGCAATTGTTGAGAATAAATAACTATCCTTTAATTGTAAATAATTTTTGTTGATTTTAAACATTTTAATCCTCCTTGGCTGCTTTTATTAAACCTACAAATAATGGATGAGGTCTATTAGGTCTAGATAAAAATTCAGGATGATACTGAGCTGCTACAAAATATTTGTGATCCTTTAATTCTACTGCTTCAACTAATCTACCATCTGGTGAAATACCAGCTAAAGTCATTCCACTATTTATATATTGTTCTCTATATTGATTATTGAACTCAAATCTATGTCTATGTCTTTCTTTTATTAAGTCAGTTCCATAAAGTTCATATAATTTGCTATCTTT
Organism: Clostridiales bacterium; assembly: GCA_012519155.1. Classification (GTDB taxonomy): domain Bacteria; phylum Bacillota; class Clostridia; order Clostridiales; family Clostridiaceae; genus Clostridium. Next base: position 6,848 of record JAAYQS010000190.1, on the reverse strand, counting down.
TTCTAATTTACATGGATATACTCCAAGTCTCATAGTGCCACCAAGTTCTTCAATACCAACTTGGTCTCTCATTATATCAATAACAGGATTTTTAGTAACTTCATCAAATTCTCTTGAATTAGCATCTTTTAATCCTAATACATTTCTAGCATATTCTATTACTGTTACTTGCATACCTAAGCATATTCCAAGGAATGGAAGATCATTTTCTCTTGCATATTTTACAGTTTCAATCATCCCTTCTACGCCTCTACTACCAAAACCGCCTGGTACAACTATTCCTTTACATGGTGCTAATTTTTCTTTAACATTTTCACTTGTTATTTCTTCACTATCTATCCATTCAATATTAACATTAACACCTTCACCATATCCTGCATGCTTTAAACTTTCAACAACTGATATGTATGCATCATGTAATTGAACATATTTACCTACTAAACCTATAGTTATTTCTTCATTTGCTGCTTTTATTTTATCAACCATGTTAATCCATTCATCAAGCTCACAATGAGTATTCTTAATTTCAAGTTCTCTACATACTATTTCTGAGAAATTACTTTTTTCAAGCATTAATGGTGCTTCATAAAGATTATCTATAGTTGAATTTTCTATTACACAATCTTTTTTCACATTACAGAATAATGCTATTTTATTTTTTATTGAATCATTAAGAGGAATATCACATCTACAAATTATTATTCCTGGTGCAATTCCAAGAGATTGTAATTCCTTTACACTGTGTTGAGTTGGTTTTGATTTTAACTCTTCTGAGCCTTGTATGTATGGTACTAATGTAACATGTATAAATAAACAATTTTCTTTTCCAACCTCAAAAGAAACCTGTCTTATAGCTTCTAAAAATGGTTGAGATTCAATATCTCCAACAGTTCCGCCAATTTCAGTAATTATAATATCTGCTCCTGTTATTTCTCCTACTTTATAAACTTGATTTTTTATTTCATTTGTAATATGAGGAATAACTTGAACTGTTTCTCCAAGATATTCACCTTTTCTTTCCTTATTTAAAACATTCCAATATACTTTACCTGTAGTAATATTAGAAAACTTATTTAAATTTTCGTCAATAAAACGTTCATAATGTCCTAAATCCAAATCAGTTTCAGCACCATCATCAGTAACAAAAACTTCTCCATGCTGATATGGACTCATTGTTCCTGGATCAATATTAATATATGGATCGAATTTTTGGGCTGCTACCTTAAAACCTCTACTTTTAAGTAGTCTACCTAAAGATGCAGCAGTTATACCTTTTCCAAGTCCTGACACAACGCCGCCTGTTACAAAAATATACTTTTTTTTCATACTTTTAAATCCTTCCTTCGAATACAAATTCTGCTGGTCCAGTCATATAAACATAACCATTATTATTATACTTGATTTTTAACTCTCCACCAAGTAATTTAACTGTTATATCCTCATCTTTTTTACAATACCCATTTAAAATTGCAGCAACTACTGTAGCACATGCACCTGTACCACATGCTAAAGTTTCGCCACTACCTCTTTCCCATACTCTCATATTAATTGTTTTTTCATCTACTATTTGTGCAAATTCTGTGTTTATTCTTTCTGGGAATAATTTATTATTTTCAAACTTAGGGCCTAATTTTTCTAAATCTAAATTATAAATATCTAAGCCAAAAATAACACAATGAGGATTGCCCATAGATACACATGTTATATTATACTCCATATTGTCAATAGTTACACCCTCATTAATAACATTTTCTTTATTAAAGCTCACTGGAATGTCCCTTGCATTTATTATTGGAGCCCCCATATTTACTGTAACAGATAAGACTTTATTATCTTTAATAGTTAATTCTAACTTTTTTATTCCAGCAAGTGTTTCTAGTGTAATTTCTGATTTATTTGTAAGTCCTTTTTCATATACAAATTTTCCAATACATCTTGTTGCATTACCACACATTTCACCTTCTGAACCATCTGCATTAAACATTCTCATTCTAAAATCACATTTTTCAGATGGAAGTATAAGAATAATTCCATCACCACCAATACCAAAATGTCTATCACTTAATTTTTTAGAAAGTTCTCCTGGATTTTCAAGTTCACTTGGAATTCCTTTAGTACAATCAAAATAAATATAATCATTTCCTATTCCATGCATTTTTGTAAATTCCATAAATCACACCTCATAAAACTTAATTATTTTTTCTGATATATCTCTTCTACTTATTCTATCATCCATTGCTTTTTTCTCAATATATCTATGAGCTTCTTCCTCTGTCATATCTTCATATTGTATAAGCAAACATTTAGCCCTGTCAATTCTCTTTATATCTTCAACTTGTTTTTTTAACTTATTTTCCTGCTTTTTCATCATTTTAAATCTTTTTAAGGAAGTAAAAACAAATTTTACACTTTGAATAAAAACTGACTTTGTAAATGGTTTTGGTATTACAAAAATTCCATAGTCTTCAACTTTTGAAGATATCATATCTGCATTAACTGATTTTACAACAAGAACTACTCCTGCATTTGCTGATTGTGCTGCTTTAAGTGCAATTTCAGTTCCAAATTCATCTTTTAAGGGAGTATCAATTATTATCATATTAAGTTCATCATTAATCATTTTTCTTCTTGCTGCAGCTCCATTGCTTTCCACAAAAATCTGATTATAACCAAGACTTTTAAGATTATCTGTATAAACCTTTATTCCTTTTTCAGAACTACAGACTAATAGTATTTTATCCATTTAATGCCCCCAGTTATTTACTAATATTTATAGAAATAATTATTTATTTCCCAATCACTAGTTTCATCGTCAGATTCCCATTTATCTTTGTAAATCTCCCATTCTTCCTCTTTAGAATCTAGAAATTTATTAAAAACATATTCCCCTAATACAGACTTTACAAATTCACTTTTTTTCATTATTTCAAGAGCTTCTCCTAAATTTTTTGGAAGAACCTCTAAAGACTCTTTATTTTCTACATTATAAGTATTAGCATTTAAGGCTTCTTGAAGTTTTCTTTCTTTTTTTATTCCTTCAAGTCCAGCCTCTATTAATACCATAAATGCCAAATAAGGATTACAAGTACTATCAGGGCTTCTAAGTTCCATTCTGCTATATTTACCTTTTGATGCAGGAATTCTTATAAGCTGAGATCTGTTTTTATGTGACCATGTTATATATTTAGGAGCTTCATAGCCTCCAAATCTTTTGTAAGAATTAACTGTTGGATTTAAAATAGCTGTAATTTCTCTAATTCTATAAAGTATTCCAGCAATAAAGCTTTCAGCTTCCTTTGAATGAGAGCCACTTGATACTTCAAATATATTTTTATCTCCTTTAAATAATGATAAATTAATATGAAGTCCTGATCCACTTTTATTAATTAGTGGCTTTGGCATAAAGCTGGCATGTAATCCATTTAAATTTGCTATAGTTTTTACAACAGTTTTTAATGTTATAAAATTGTCAGCTGATTCTATGGGATTGTCAAATAAAAAATCAATTTCATTTTGACCAGGACCTGTTTCGTGATGTGAGCTTTCAGGTGTAAGACCCATTTCTTCTAATGTTAAGCAAATATCTCTTCTTATATTTTCACCTTTATCAAAAGGTGCAATATCAAAATATCCTGCATTGTCCTGAGGAATTAATATAGGCTCTGCTTCATCGTCTGTTTTAAACAAGTAAAATTCACATTCAGGCCCAACTTTAGGTCTATAGTCATATTTTAATAATTTTTTTGTTGTTTCCATTAATAAATGTCTTGTATCCCCTTCAAATATTTCACCTTCTGGTGTTTTTATAGTACAGTAAAATCTAGCGACACCACCTTCTTGTGGCCTCCAAGGTAAAATACTTAATGTTGATGGGTCTGGAACTAAGAAAAGATCAGATTCTTCAATATTCTTAAATCCTCCCACTGCATAAGCATCAAAGCTTATACCATATTTAAATGCCTTTTCAAGTTGCGAAGACATTATTGATATATTCTTTAGTTCTCCAAATATATTGCAAAATTGAAGTCTTATAAATTTAATATCATTTTCTTCTACGAATTCTAAAATTTCTGAAATTGTACGGTCCATTTTTATCCTCCCTTTGTAACCATTTAATAAGGGCTTTATTTTTTTATTACATATTTTATATTATAAATATACCCTATTAATCTTTCAATATTTTTTAAATAAATACTTTTATACATTTCTTTTATGAAAAAATTATAAAAAAAAAGATGTTAATTAAGGCATTTATATATAATGCCTAAAACACCTTTGTTCAATGCTATTTTACAGTGATTGCAAAAAAATTGCAATATTTTTTAAAAAAGGTATTGCAATTTCATTACAATTTGCATATAATAAAAACATCAGCAAAGGCGCTGTATCAAATTACATGAATTAATGTAGTTTGGTACTGCGCTATTTTTTTTTGATAATAATAATAAAATATAAATAAAAATTCATTTATATATAGGAGGATTTTATTATGACAAAAAACGTACCTGAATTATTTGGCTCTATGGTATTTAACAATACTGTAATGAAAGAACGTCTACCAAAACAAACATTTAAGGAACTAAAAAAAGTTATTGATGGTAATGCTACATTAACACTTGATGTTGCAAATGTTGTTGCAAATGCTATGAAGGATTGGGCAACAGAAAAAGGTGTTACACATTTTACTCACTGGTTCCAACCAATGACTGGAATTACTGCTGAAAAGCATGATTCATTTATATCACCTGCTGGCGATGGAAAAGTCATTATGGAATTCTCAGGAAAAGAATTAATAAAAGGTGAACCAGATGCCTCAAGTTTCCCATCTGGTGGTTTAAGAGCTACTTTCGAAGCAAGAGGATATACAGCATGGGATCCAACATCTTATGCATTTATTAAAGAAAATACTCTTTGTATTCCAACAGTATTCTTATCATATGGCGGTGAAGTTCTTGATAAGAAAACTCCATTACTTCGTTCAATGCAAGTATTAAACGAACAAGCTTTAAGAATTTTAAAATTATTTAAAAATCCAGCAAAGAAAGTTACTACTACTGTTGGACCTGAACAAGAATATTTCTTAGTAGATAAAAAATACTATGAACAAAGACTTGATTTAATGTTAACAGGAAGAACTTTATTTGGTGCTCCTGCTCCAAAAGGTCAAGAACTTGAAGAACATTACTTTGGAAACATTAAAACTAGAGTTGCTGAATATATGGAAGATTTAGATAAAGAACTTTGGAAACTTGGTATTTTAGCAAAAACTAAGCATAACGAAGTTGCTCCAGCTCAACACGAATTAGCTCCAATATTTGCAAGTACAAATGTTGCAACTGACCATAACCACTTAACAATGGAAGCTATGAAAAAAGTTGCTGAAAGACATGGTCTTGTTTGCTTATTACATGAAAAGCCATATGAAGGCATTAATGGTTCTGGTAAGCATAATAACTGGTCAATGTCTACTGATCTTGGTCAAAATCTTTTAGAACCAGGAGATTCTCCAGAAGATAATATTCAATTTATAACATTCTTATGTGCAGTTATTAAAGCTGTTGATGAATATCAAGATTTACTTAGAATTTCAGCTTCTGATGCTGGTAACGATCATAGACTTGGTGCTAATGAAGCTCCACCTGCTATAGTTTCTATGTTCCTTGGTGATGAATTAACTGCAATACTTGATTCAATTGAAAACAGTTCTTCATATACTTCAAAAGGAAAAATAACAATGGAAACTGGTGTAGATGTTTTACCTGTATTCCCTAAGGATACAACAGATAGAAATAGAACTTCTCCATTTGCTTTCACTGGAAATAAATTTGAATTCAGAATGCTTGGTTCAAGTGCTTCAATTTCTTGTACTAATATAATTCTTAATACTGCTGTTGCTGAAGAATTAAAAGAATTTGCAGATGTACTTGAAAAAGCTGATGATTTCAAGGGAGAATTAGATAAATTAATTAAAAAGACAATAAGAGAACATAAGAGAATTATCTTTAATGGTAATAACTACTCTGATGAATGGGTTAAAGAAGCAGAAAAGAGAGGTCTTTGTAACTACGCTTCTACTTTCGAAGCTATGCCTCACTACACTGATGAAAAGAATGTTAAATTATTCGAATCTAACCACATTTATACTAAAGAAGAACTTGAATCTAGAACTGAAATTCTTTTAGATAATTATTCTAAAGTAGTTAACATAGAAGCTTTAACAATGATAGATATGATAAAGAAACAAATCTTACCAGCTACTACTGCTTTTATGAAAGATTTAAGCGATACTATTATAAGCAAGAAGAATGTTGGTCTTAGCACAAGCTGCGAAATGGAAAAAGGTACTTTAACTGATGTTTCAACTTATGCTAATGCATTATATTCTCAAACAGATAAATTATCAGCTCTTCTTAGAAAAGTTGAAGAATTAGACGGAGTATTTGAAATAGCTGATCTTTATAGAAATCAAGTAATTCCTGCTATGAATGAAGCAAGGGAATCTGCTGATAATCTTGAATGCCTTGTAGGTAAAACTTACTGGCCATTCCCAACTTACTCTGATTTAATTTACAGAGTATAGTTTTAAGTTAGCTACCCATTTAAATAATTTATATATAACACACTGGCGTGTTTCATAAGATTTTTCTTTTGAAACACGCTACTTTTTTTGCTTATTCATTTAAATAATTTATATATACAACACATTGGCGTGCTTAATAAAGTTTTTTAACTTTTTTATTAAGGACGCCATTTTTAGACAAAATATGTTAGGGGATGATCTTATGGACGGTATTTATTCTTCAGTTGATACTATTTGGGTGCTTCTTGGTGCCGTATTAGTATTTTTT
>JAAYQS010000189.1 GCA_012519155.1 Clostridiales bacterium | reverse complement strand
TATTTAATAAGGACCTTACTCTTGAAGGAGCTCCTGCCTTCCAACCTTATATTGTTATTGTTGATACAGATGTTCTTAATGTAAGAACTGGTGCTGGAGTATCTTATCCAATAGCAACTACAGTTAAGAAAGGTCAAGCTTTCACTATTGTAGAAGTTAAGGATGGTTGGGGTAAATTAAAATCTGGAGCTGGTTGGATAAGCCTAGAGTACACTAAAAAGAAGTAGGACGGTATAATTAAAGGTTATCATAGTTAGTTCTAAATATTATGAACAGTTATTATAGAGGATAGAATAGTTATTATTCTATCCTCTTTTTTTTATTAGGAGGGAATAATATGAAGAAAACAGTTGGAAGAGATTCTTATAAAGCCATCGCCCATGAAGAGATTTTAACAAATGAGGTGTGTAAAGTTTCTGAGGGCTCGACTTTTAGCTTACATGCTTTCTATATTCTAAATCAATCAAACGAAGATGTAGGCATAGCTATCAATGGTGGAGACTACATAAAACTAAAGTCTGGAGAAATGTATGACTTAAGCGGTCTAACAGAAGTTGTAAGCTGTAAAGTAGATACAGACGCTATTATTAGATGGGGAGGACTAATCTAAAATTTTCAGAAACTTTTCACGCAGAAACCTTGTCAAAAACGAAAAATCTGAGATTAGTTATTTTTATATATAAATGAACAAGTGAGGAATATCCCACTTAAATATTATTGAAAGGAATGATTAATCAATGGAATTAGACCCAAATATGCTGGTTAGTACACTAGCAAACAAAGACAATGATGGCTTAGGAGGAGGTAATGGACTTCTTTGGATTTTCTTGTTAATCCTATTCTGGGGAGGCGGAAATGGATTTAACCACAGAGGAGGAAATGCTGCTGTTGAAGGACAAATAGAAGCTGCTATAGCAAAAGCTGGGTCAAAAGGCTTATCAGACACTGCTATTTTAAGTGCTATTCAAGGAAACAAAGAATCTATCGCACAAATATCTAATACACTTGGAGTACAATTCGAAGCTGTAAGAAGTACATTAGCTTCAATGACTAATGGTATATGCGACTTAGGATACAAATTAGGACAAGATACTGCTAGTTTAATGTCAGCTGTATCAGGAGGAAACGCTTCTTTAAGTAGACAATTAGCAGATTGTTGCTGCGCAAATCAAAGAGCCATAGACGCCGCAAAATACGATATGGCTTCAGGATTCTGTCAAACTAATACAAACATCGACAAATCTACTTTCCAACTAGAAAGATATGTCGACCACAAATTTGAACAAGCTCAATCAGAAAACAGAGCTGGTTTCCAAGGACTTAGAGACTACTTAGTTGGAGAAAAAATCAATGCTTTACAAAACGAATTACAATCTGCTCAATTAGCATTACAAAACAACAGTCAAACTAAAGCTCTAATGGACTATATTGACAGCAAATGCGTATCAGCCGCTGCTCCATCAACTCCATCAGCTGGAAAATAAGATTATAAAGGAAGAGGGTTAAACCTCTTCCTTTTTTTTTGTTTATAAGGAGGTTTTGATTATTATGGAACTTAATATCATAATGACTGTCGCTTTAGGTCTTTTAGGAGCTGCGGCGGCGTACCTGATAGTATTATTCAAAAGAGGAAAAACTAAAGAAATTTATTCTATTATAAAAGCACTTGTTGACGAGGCTGAAGTTAAATTCGGTTCTGGTACAGGCACATTAAAGTATCAATATGTTTCTGAAAAGCTTTATTCTGTTTTACCTGGTTATGTAAAACTATTTATAAGCGACAAACTATTAGATATTTGGATAGAAACTGCGGTAAATGAGTTACAAGAACATTTAGAAAAGAAAATCGAAAAAGAAGATGCTTAGGCCTCTTGTTTAACTCATTTTATCAAGTTAGTTTCAAAAGTACATAAAATTAAACACAAGAAAAGGGGGAAATACAATGCTAAAATTTCCAGTTGATAGTGCATTAACCGAAGATTTAACCGTAACTGGAGTTAGTGTTGGCAATCTAACACAAGGTAAAGTATTGCCAAGTGGAAGTACAGCTCTAGATATATTAAAAGAAATGTTAGTTAAGATTATACCTCCTACTTATACTTCTCCTTCAGTAAAAATAACTTCCAATATAACTTCTACGGAGATAGGGAAATATATATCTCCAACTATAACAGTAACATTTAATAAGAATGATGGTGGAAATGCTACGTCTTGCATTATAAAAGATGGTGGAACTGTAATAGGTGAAAATTACACTATAACTTTACCAGCATTTTATATATCAGGTGATAAGACTTATTCAGCTACAGTATCATATGGAGATGGTCCTATAAAAAATAATAATATAGGTAAACCTGACCCTACAGGTCAAATATTATCTGGAAGTGTATCCTCTTCTGCAACAATAAAAGCTTATAGACCATATTTTGGTTTTGCATCTACTGACCATAGCTCACCTACAGCAGAATATATAAGAAGTAAATCTATTGCTGGATTGAATTTATCTACAAATGGAACTATAAAGGTTGTTACACAACCAAATAGTAGGATGGTTTGTTTTGCATATCCAGCAACTTTAAGAGATTGTAGCAAAATAAGATATGAAGATTTAAATGATGATAATAATAAATCAGCATTTACTTCTACTATCCTTAGTATACCTGATGCGAATGGACAATCTCCTATTGATTATAGAGTTTATTATTATATTTCTCCAGTTGAGTTCGGTTTAAACGCCACTTTTACATTAACGGTATAGGGGCATAATATGTCAGCACAATTTATAAGCACAAATAAAAACTATAAAAGACTATATGCTTCACCATTAGATCCAACGATTTCATGGAATACAAAAGAGGAGATGTTAAATTATTTAACTGATCCTACATGCTATGTTAACCAAATAATGGGGTGCAATGGTAAGGTATATATAGTAATTGAAACAGAAGGGCTAAAAGATGTAAAAGAAATTGGAACTTTAGATGGAAGTTTAGAAGATAAGATTAATTCAAAATTTGATGATGTAATTGTAGATGCTGATGAAAGCATAACCAAGTTAATTTTTATGTCTGAAGGTAATGAAGTTAAGAACATAGAGTTTGAAAGCGGCTCTGGTTCAGGGGTTGATAATAGATTATCAATAGGAGAAAGTGAACCAACAGAAGAGGTTTTGGTTTGGATAGATACTTCCAATAATGACAATGAATATACTGGTGGTTTAAATGATCTTGTAATAGAAGAGTTTAGAGGAATGTTCAATTATTTGAAAGAACAAATACAAGAACTTAAAACGAAAAATCTAGACCTTGAAGCAAGAATTTTATACTTAGAAGAAAATGGTGGAGGAAATACGAAACCAGATAAACCAATTACACCTAGTAGTGGTGCTACTATTATGACCATTGAAGATGGAAGTATTTTAATTGATGAAAATGGAGATATACTTGTTTTTGAATTTGGTGATAATAATGGTTCTAATGATAGTAATGACATTATTATGACTACTGAAAACAATGAAATTCTTATAACTGAAGAAAACAATATTTTAATTTTTTAGAAACAAAAGGGGAATTATAATGGCAGATGAAAAAAAGCAATGGTATACCATTACCCAAAAAAATAGTGTTAATCCAACTGATAAAATATTAGTTTATGATGGAAGTAACAGTAGAATAGTTGAAGTTAGTAAAATACAAGGATCAACAAATGTTACTGATGAATATGTTGAATTAACTGGAGCTGATGGTAATTTATATAGAGTTTATGTTGATAATTTAGGAAATGCAAAAGCTATAAAGTCAGAAGCATTTACTGCTGCAAATCCTAGTGTAAATGATAATTTAGAGCCTAAATATCAAGCCTTAATTATTAATCAAATGTGGGGTGGTGGTGAAAACTTAACTGGTACCGCAGTTTCACATAGTTTTATTGAATTATATAATTTAAGCAATATGGAGCTAAATTTAAAAGGATTGTATTTATGGTACAAGAGTGGCACAAGCGCTTGGGAAAGTTTAGAACTAAAAGGTATTATACCTCCATATTCAAGCTTCCTAATAAGAGGAGCAGAACATAACTCAATTCATAAAGACGATTGTCGTTTAAAAATAGAAAAGTACGATCAACTTTTCCTTGATACTAATGGAAATCCAAAAAAGTTTTCTAGCAATGGTATGAGTGTTTATATCTCTATAGGAAATGCTTCACCTGAAGTAAACCCAAAAAGAGTTTTAGTTGACAATATGGGTGTATCACAAAGTCAACCAGCTTATGTTGATCTTATGGGATGTGGAGGAACTGATACATCTACTCATACAGTTAGTGCTTATGAAAAAAATTATAGATTTGGAATGAGTAAAAATTGTGCCTGTAGAAGAATTGACTTCTACAATGGTGGTACAGCACTTGACATAAGTGGATATTCTAATGGAAAAGGCGATAATGTTATAGATTGTGAGATCATAGATTATTCAACTTGTGATGTAGAAAAGTATAGACCTAGAACAAGTGACGAAGGACATTGGGACATGTTCGTGTCAAGTATACAATATAATTGGAATTCAGTTAATGCTTTTGTATTAGGTTTTGGAGAAGATTATAATACAAGAACATTTACATGGCAAAGTAAAATAATGCCTGAAGGATTTGTAAAGTACAAAAAAGTTGGAGAGTCTAATTACAAAAGTGTAAAAGCTACAACTTCTTTCATTCAACACCCAGATTGCTCAGTATCTAAACATTCAGCTATAGTTAAAAATTTAGAAGAAGGTATTTATGAATATCAAGTAGGAGCAGAAGGTTATTGGTCAGATATTGAGACATTTGAAGTTAAAAATTATAATACTGCAGCTGGAGATGAAATTAATATCTTATGGCTTTCAGATGAGCAATCATGGACAGAGGCCGAAATGCAAACTTTTAAAAATGTATTC
>JAAYQS010000188.1 GCA_012519155.1 Clostridiales bacterium | reverse complement strand
GTAAGGATTTTTTAATTTATTTTAAAGGAGAATATTTATGGAAACAAGAATAGCATTAATTGGAATAATAGTTGAGGATATGAATTCAACTGAAAAATTAAATGAAGTTTTACATGAATATTCTCCTTTAAAATAAATTAAAAAATCCTTACGCAAAAAAGGCGCAAGGATAGCATAAATTCTTTTTTATACTTTATCGCCTTATTAATTAGGTAATTCCTGGTTACTTCAGAACGATTTTTATATTTTTTATCTTTTTTCTTAGAAATTTTCATCTTTGAAATCAGACACTTTATTATATCATATTTTAAGCTAATTGCATATTTCAATATATCTTTTAAATTTGCCTTTATTTACAGAACCTCTATCTTTAATTACAAATCCTGCAGACTTAATTAAACTACTCATATTTTCAAAAGTTATAAATATTACTTTTTTAGATATCCTTCTAGCTGAATAAATAATATTTTTTTGTGCTTCATATGTTGTTTTTGTAAAAAGTCCATAAGGAATATCAATTATGCATGTATCATAAGTTTGTTTTATATCATTAATATCTTTAAAACTTATAATTTCTCTATTATATCCAAAAAAGCTTAAATTATCTCTAGCCCTTGAAACTATCTGCTTATTAATATCACTGCCACAGGCATTAATCCCCATAGATAATGCTTCTAAAATAACTGTTCCAACACCACAACATGGATCTATTAAACTTATAGATAAATCATTACCTACAGCAATATTTACAACAGCTCTTGCAACTCTTGTACTTAAGGAATTAGAATAAGAATTAGGCTTATCATCATGAACATGCCATAAAAAATTATTTTTTATGTATTCTCCAAAAATCCATTTATTATTAAACCTTGTTAAAGCTAAAACTATCTCAGGTTCATGAATATCAGCATTTCCATTAATAGCTATACCCATCTCTTTAATTAGTTCCATTCTTTTCTTATAAGGCACATTAGGTTTATGAGATTTTACATATACTATTTTAAATAAATCATAAGATAACTTATCTCTTTTTATATCATTTATAATATCAAGAATATTATCCTCTTCATAAATTATCTTAATACCTTCCTTAACATATGTACTTCGTGAAACTTCAATGGAAACATCAGATACAAAACACTTTTCCTGTGGTAATATATTAAATAAAGATTTTATTTCTAAATTACATAAGGATTTTTCATATTCAGGATAATTTATTATGTATAAATATTGTTTTTTCATATTATTTATTTTCTTTTAGCCCAGATGAACCAAAACCATTTTCTCCTCTTTCACTTTCTGAAAGATTTTCTACTTCTTCTACTTCCACCTTAAATACAGGTTTTATAACCATTTGAGCTATTTTCATTCCTTCTTCTATTTTAAAAAGTTCATCACCATGATTTATTACAATGACACCTATTTCTCCTCTATATCCTTCATCTATAGTTCCTGGAGAATTTACAAGCGTTATACCATTTTTTAATGCTAAACCACTTCTTGGTCTTATTTGTGCTTCTGTATTTTTAGGTAATTCTATTTTTATACCTGTATGTACTAAAGCTCTTTCTCCTTTCCTAAGTTCAATTTCATCTATTGAATATAAATCAAGTCCTGCATCTCCTGGATTTGCATAGTTTGGTATTATAGCTTTACTACTTAGTTTTTGTATTTTTAATTTATAGTTTTCCATATATATTCTCCTTTCAATTTTATATAACAATTATAATATTTTACTTTATTTTAGAATTCATATATTCTTATGTCAACATATAAAAATAACATAGCCACATAATTTATGCAGCTATGTCTTAAATATAATAACTTTATTATTTTATTTTGTTTATAAAACCATTAGAATATGTATAAGTTCCAGCCTGTGAAAAATAATAATTTGCTCCATTTCTACTATCCCAACTTCCATTTCCATTGTTAAAGCAAGCAGTCAAATCATTACAATTGCCCAAATTTACAACTAACTTATGTGTATATCCAGACATTTCATTAGTTTTCTCCATTTTTACTCCCGGAGCACTTGTCCATGCACCATTTCCTATTTTATAATGCATATATGGAGTATCATATCCTTTATAATATATTGTTATTTCATTTTTTTCATTACCAATTGGTACTATATTTCCATTGCAATATCCATAAGTTCCAATGTTAAAGCTATAATTTTTGCCACCATTACTATCCCATTGACCAGCTCCGTTATTAAAGCATGCTGTAAGTGATGTTGCCTCGCCTAAGTCAATTTCTGCTTTATAATTATATCCCTCAACATCAGTACATGGCATCATTTTAATTCCAGGTGCTGCTGTCCATTTTCCTCCAACACTATAATGAATATATGGGTTTTCATATCCCTTGTAGTATATTGTAGTAACATTTTTTGATTTTTCTGTTACTGTAATTGTCTTTT
>JAAYQS010000187.1 GCA_012519155.1 Clostridiales bacterium | reverse complement strand
TATTATTTGCGATTGTCAGTCGCTAACATTTTAACATAGGAGGTTTTTTCTTTATAGTCTTTCTATTTTCTGGGCAGAGCTAAAGCCATATTCTCCACTAGCAGAGCTTAGTGGTTTTATAGACAACTAAAAAATCATATTGAAAAGAATTTACTTCTTTTCAATATGATTTTTTTGGTTTTTAACTCTATTTGGTTTTGCCTTTGGCTTTATTTTTATTTTTTTCTCAATTTTTGCTTCACCACTTTGATTAATATCAAAGAACCATGCAAAAAATATCACTGCTAAAAATGTAACTGCTAAATTAGCAATCATATTCATATTTCTAATAAATATTGCAACAACTATGCAAACTAAATCTAATGATAAAGGTATATATTTGTTAACTCTAACTTTTCTAAAAATATATTTATTACAAAAATAAATAGCAACAAATAATAATAAAAATAAAACTATAAATAGTAAAACATTTAGTAAGATTGTCATACGCTCTTCACTCCAATAATATTTATAACTATTATATTAAAATATTTTTATTATTTTTTCAAGTAAACAAATTTAGTAATTTTCACAAATTATTATGAAATTAATAAAAAAAATCATTTATTATTATTAAAACTTATTTAAATCCACCATATATTTACTTGAAATATATTTTTGTAAATAATAAAATAATTATAAAAGATAAAAATAGATTTTAGAGGTGAATATTTTGGCCATAAACAATAATAATATACAACTTGACGAATTAGATCTACAAATTTTGTCTATTTTAATAAAAGACTGCCGTACACCATATTTAGAAATAGCAAGAATATGCCATGTAAGTGGTGGAACAATTCATGTCAGAATGAAAAAGATGGAAGATATGAAATTAATAAAAGGTTCAAGGATTATATTAAACCTTGCTATGCTTGGATATGATGTATGCTGCTTTGTAGGAATATACGTTGATAAAACTTCATCCTTTAATTCAGTATATAAAGAAATGCAAAAAATAAACGAAGTTGTAGAGCTTCATATAACAACAGGTGATTATTCTATGTTTGCAAAAGTTATTTCAAAAAATATGACAGAACTTCAATCAATTTTACTTGAAAAAATCAATAACATAGAAGGCGTTCAAAGAACAGATACATTTATTTCATTATCACAATCAATTGATAGAAACATAACAATTTAAAATAAATGTATATTAATAATGTATATTTATTTTTTTTAAGCACACAATAATATTACAATTATAAAGGGGTGTGTTTAAATTATGAAAGTATTAGATATTATTGCACTTATTCTAGTTATAGTAGGCGCTGTTAACTGGGGTCTTATAGGATTCTTTCAATTTAATTTAGTTTCATTCTTATTTGGAGATATTACCACTATATTAAGCAGAATAATATATGCTTTAGTAGGTATTGCAGGTCTTTATGCAATTACATTTGTTGCAAAAAGCAAATACACAGATTAATTTACACCATTGTATATTTATATAAGCTTTGGATTTATACAAAAATCCAAAGCTTTTTTATAATGAAAAATATTATAAAAAAGCCACATTAAAGTAAAAACTTATAATGTGGCTTTTTCTATATTTCCATTATTTTCAAAACATTTTTGAAAAGAATTGGTTTAATTTCATCTATATCCTTAGGTTCTTTCAATATTATTGAACTATAACAAACACTTCCTACAAGTTCAAACACCATAAATAATGCAATTTCTGCTTCTTCTTCATCCATACCATTATCTACTAAATTTTCTATAAAAAGCTTAAATATTTCTTGTATTTCCGTGTGTGTGTTACTGTCAGTATTAATAGCTGCCCTTTTAAAAAGTCCTGTTGAAAAATTCTTATTAATTAGCTTAAGCATAAGCTTATTTTTCTTAAAATATGTAATTACATAATTAATAAAAAATAATGTCTTTTCTTTAAAATTCTTAAGACCAACCTTATTCATTTCTTCTACTGCTTCATTAATAAGTTGTGCACTTTTATCAAGAATAAGCCTATCAATAATATCATACTTATCTTTAAAATATAGATAAAAGGTTCCTTTTGCTACTCCAGCCTTTTTTACTATATCATCTATAGCTGTATTATTAGCACCTTTTGTTGTAAATAATTCATATGCTGCTGAAAAAAGCATTTTTTCTTTCTTTTTTTTATTTTTCTGAACTTTTCCTTCTTCTTTATTATTTTTCAAAAACTATCATTCCTTAATATTTAAAATAATAACCTTTTTATTATAATTATATATCAATCATTAAATAAATACACTATTATTTTTATTAAGAATTCTTATTTAATTTTCTTAATTTCAGCGAATAATTCTAAAGCTGCATTTTTAGGTCCTGTTTTTTCTTGTCCTTTCACACCTAAACAAGTTTTTATTTGACCAACTTTAACATTTGCTTCATTAAACATTCCATGGAAATATTCATCTATTAATTTCTTAGTTTTTTCTTGTTTTTGTACTGGTCCAAATGGATTTGCAAAGAATGTTTCTACTAGTCCCTTTTCAGTTGTAGTTCCCTTTGCCATTCTTGCACCTGATGTAAATACTTTTTTAGCCTCTTCCTCATTTTTGAAATATTCTAACGAATGTCCATTTTCTTCCACTGGTGTATAGTTATTTGCATAGAAGAAGAAATCAACATCATATCCTTTAATAATTTCTTTATATGGTGTAATTGGCATAACAAGTCTTGCATTTGTCTTATCTGGATTCATGAATATACTTCTATCTATTTCCTTAAATGCATATCCTTGATCTAAATCGTCTAATCTTACGAAGGCTCCTATTTCTGTACCATAAGCTGTTATCTTTCCATTTTCGTGCTTAAAGTATCCCATATCATCAAATAAGGTTACCATATCTGAAATATAATCTTCACTAAGTGCTCTAAAGGCTTCTAAACTTTCTGATTTACCTGCACCACTATCTCCCATAATAACTACATTAGCTGCTTTACCATTTTTTAATGTTAAATTAACCATTGCACCATGAATTGGAAGGTAACCTTTTTTTATCATTATTAAATTATGAAGAGTTAATGACATTTTCTTCATATATCCAAAATAATCTATTTCATCAGAATGATTTATATATCCAAGCATTATATCATTTTTCTTATCATCATAAAATACAGTTTTTAATTCATCACCGTCATCTGTTGCTCCAAATACAAATATAGCATCAGGTTTTCTTCCTCTACATTCTTCTTTTCTAGCCATTTCAAAAAGATTACATAATGTAACTCCATGTTCCATAAAATCCCTGTGGAAATATATATATGTTAGTACTGTTCCAACTTTAGCAGGATAACAGAACCAGTGATCTTTGTTTATATTTATAAATTCTAAAGGATTATTCTTTACTTCCGTAAACACACCATTTCTTGTATTCTTTTTAGGATATGTTATAAAAGGAGTTTCAAGCATTATTGAATCAATAAATGGAATTGATTCAAGAGCTTCATATTCTTGTGGTACTGGCCAAATAATATTATTTATCATAATAGATGCATTGCCACCTGCAGGTATTTGTCTAAATACTTTTGGAGCTAATCCTAAAACATTATTTTCAATTTTTCTATAAAGCCTTAGAACTAAATCTGAGAAAGCTGAATTTGCTTCAGTAAAACTTACAGCAGCAAGACCACTTTCAACTTTACCACCATGAATAACTGTATATCTTTCAAGTTTTCTCCAGAATAGATATATATCTTCTATTAATGAAATAAAATTATCTTTATCACCTAATACCATTTCAAATTCAGGATTATTTTCAATTATTTCTTTACTATTCATAACAGTTAAATATTTGAAAATTCTTGATAATTTATTTCTAATTTGAGCTATTTCTGAAGTTTTTAATGAATCTTGTAAAAATCTAAAGGAACTTGTTTTTCTATCCTGTGATTTTTTTAAATAAACATCCATTACTCTTCTAAAGCCTTCACTTTCTAATAAAGCTTCAAAAGTTTTACAATACTTAGTTGTAAAGTTAATAATTATTTTGTCATTACTCATTGAAAATTCTTTTCTCATTATTTTTCCTCCTCATGAAACATCCAATATGTCAAAATTGCATTTTTACCATGTTTTTCACTACAATAAGTCTATTATACCATAGAAAATGCAATTTTCAATATATTAATTCTGCAATTTTTCTATCATATTGCAAAATTGTAGTACAAAAATGAATTATTTACATCATAAATAATTCATTAATAACTTTATATAATATTGTATTTTTTAATATATCAATTAATTCATTATTTTGTATTTTTAAAAATATTATATATGGGAGGAATAATTATGAAGTTTAAATTTAGATTTTTTAGTTTGTTATCTATAATACTTTTAGGAATTTTCACCATTTCATGTACCAGTACATCAATTTCAAATGCAGATAATTATTTTATTGCACATTATATAAATGTGGATCAAGGTGATTCCATTCTTATTCAAGTAAATAACGAAAATCTACTTATTGATGCTGGCTCTAAATCAAGCAAAAGTAGTATTATAAACTATCTTAATAAAGAAAAAATAGAAAAGTTTGATTATGTAATAGCCACACACCCTCATGAAGATCATATAGGTAACATGGCTGATATAATTAAAAAGTATCCTATAGATAACTTTTATGCTCCTAAAGTAACTCATACAAGTAAAACTTTTGAAAATATGATTGATGCATTAAAAGATAAAAATATGAAAATTAAAGTTATAAAAGAAGGAACAAATACTATTGATCTTGGCAAGGATACTACTGTAACTGTATATGCTCCTGTAAATGAAAAGTATGATGATTTAAATAATTATTCTCCAATTATAAAAATAACATATAAAAATACTTCTTTTCTTTTTACAGGTGATGCAGAAAAAATCTCTGAAAATGAAGTAATAAATAAGAAATACAATTTAAAAGCTGATGTTCTAAAAATAGGTCACCATGGTTCTTCCTCGTCAACATCTAACAATTTTTTAAATGAAGTTAATCCTTCTATTGCTGTAATATCAGTTGGAAAATATAATGACTATGGTCACCCAAATAAGGAAATAATAAATTCTCTTAAAGAAAAAAACATAAAAATATACAGAACAGATTTAGATGAAGATGTAGTTTTATACTCTAATGGTAATACTATTATAATCATGACTACCCGTTAAACGGGTAGTTTGCTCTGCGCCTATAAGGCTCTGTTACTTGCTGTGCTATTCGCACATTGAACGGTCTGCCGACCGCAGTCCTGTTACCGGCTGCGCCTAAAGGCGC
>JAAYQS010000024.1 GCA_012519155.1 Clostridiales bacterium | reverse complement strand
GATATAGACAATGGAGAAATTTTTGACATTAAGAGTGGTAAGACTATTAGAGATTTATTTTAGGAGGAATTATTGCAATGAATAGTTTACAAGAACAAGTTTTAAATGAAGAAAGAGAAGGTTTTAAAATAGACAGTTTAGAAGGTGCAACATGGGGATTTAGAAAGTTAAGAGCAATAAATGAAAAAGAAAGTGAATTAAAGGCTATTGCAGAAGGTGAAATTCAAAAGATACAAATATGGCTTGAAAGTGAATTAAAAGCCACACAAAGCGATAGAGAGTATTTTGAGGGTATATTAACAGAATACTATCAAAACGAAAGGCAAAAGAATAGCAAATTCAAACTTTCTACACCATATGGGAAAGTAAGCAGCAGAAAAACAGATAAATACATTTATGAAGATGAACAAGCTATAAAGAATTATTGTAATGTTAATCAATTAGATTGTATAAGAGTTAAAGAAGTACTTGATAAAACTGCATTTAAAAAAATATGCAAAGATGGAATTAATCAAGAAACAGGAGAAATAGTACCTGGTGTAAGAGTTGAAAAAGTAGAAAGTATAAGCGTAAAGGTGGAGTGATTATGAATATTAGAGAAAAACTATTAGAAATTCAAAAAGAATTAGTTGCTCCAAAGAGTCAATATAATAGTTTTGGTAAATACAATTATAGAAATTGCGAGGATATTTTAGAAGCAGTTAAGCCATTATTAGTTAAGAATAGATGTACATTAGCAATTTCAGATGAGCTTGTGCTTATAGGAGATAGATATTACATAAAAGCTAATGTTAAATTAGCAGATGTAGAAGATTTCGAAGGAATTATTGAAGTTAATGCTTATGCAAGAGAAGAAGAAAATAAAAAAGGTATGGATGGTAGTCAAGTAACTGGAGCAAGTAGTTCATATGCTAGAAAATATGCTTTAAATGGTCTATTTTGCATTGATGATACTAAAGATAGTGATACAACTAATAAGCAAGTTAAAAAACTAAGTGAAGCACAGATAAAGAGATTATATGCAATATCTAAAAAAGCTGGATATAATGCAGAGCAAATAAAACAACTTGTATTTAAAAAATATGAGAAAGAAATTGATGTACTTACTAAAGACGAATATGACTATATTTGCAAGTGCTTAGAAGGGGGTAAACAATGACTAATTTAATAATGCTAGACATTAAAGAAAGTAATGTAGAAGTTTTTAGTGAAGCAAATGACATTATAATAAGCGCTACAGATGGAGATACAGACGTAAAACTAAAATTAGCTATTGAACTGTTAGACGAGATATATGCTGATGCTATGAAGTTATATGGAGAACCTACACCAGCAGAACAAGAAGATAAGATATTAAGTTTAGAAAATAGAAATGAAGAACTAGAAAATTTAGTAGAGCAGTACCAAGAGAGGTGATAAAGTGTCAGACAATAAAATTTATTATTATATGAGATTAAAAGAGGACTTTTATGAAACAGACGAAATGAAGATTTTACAATCTATGGATAATGGTTATCTGTATAGTGATATTTTGATGAAATTGTATTTAAAATCTCTAAAAAATGATGGGAGACTAATGTTCAAAGACACCATACCTTACAATCCTAAAATGATTTCTACTATTACTGGCCACAATATAGATACTGTAAAACAAGCTTTGAATATATTTAAAACACTTAATTTAATAGAGATTTTAGATAATGGTGCAATATATATGCTAGACATTCAAAATTTTATTGGAAAGACTAGTACAGAATCAGATAGAAAGCGAAAATATCGTAAAAGAATAGCAGAAGAAAAGGACAAATTATTAGGTGTGGGACAAATGTCCGGACAATGTCCCCTAGAGATAGAGATAGAGAAAGAGATAGAGAAAGAGATAGAAACTACTACTATATATAATACTAATAATATAGTAAGGGAAGAAAATGGAAATAGTAGTAGTGGTAGTAGTAGTGGTGATTTAGAAATTTTAAAAATAGCTGAACGAAGAAACTTTATCTTATCGCCTATCCAAATGGAGCAAATAATAACAGATGTAAAACAATATAGCTTTAATGAAGTTAGTAAGGCTTTAGAAATTGCAGATAATAACGGAAAACATACTTACTCTTATGTAAAGGGAATATTAGAACGTAGAAGGACAGGTGATAAAGATAGTGAAGAACCTAGAAAAGCTAGTAAATGGAATTATACAATCCCGAAAGCGAGAGAACTTACAGAAGAAGAAAAACGAAGAGCAGCAGAAGAACTTGACTAAATGCCCTTTATGTAATGGTTACGGAATGATACAAGTTAAAAAAGAAGATGGTAGCACAGTATTTAAAGAATGTGAGTGTTCCAAGAAAGAAAAACTTGATAGAATGTGGCAAAATAGTGGGATTAATACAGAAAACTTAGATAAAACATTCACTAACTTTGAATGTTGGAATCAAAAATCTAAAGAACTAAAGGAAAAGGCTGCTAACTATTACTTAGAGTTTGACAAAATCAGAAAAGATAGAAGAAATAGTATATTACTATGTGGTAATCCTGGAAGTGGTAAAACACATATTGCTTTAGCAATAGCAAATAATATGCTAAAGAAAAAGAAATTAAGAGTAGTATATATGTCTTATCGTGACATTATAACTAAGATTAAGCAGAATATGATAGATGAAGAGTATTACAGAAAGACATTAAGTAAGTACCAATTAGCAGAAGTTCTGTTAATAGATGATCTATTTAAAGGAAAAATTAATGAAACTGACATAAACATAATGTTTGAAATAGTAAACTACAGATACTTAAATAACTTGCCAATGTTAATTAGCACAGAATTCACAGTAGATAGATTATTGGATTTTGATGAAGCAATAGGCAGTAGAATATTTGAAATGAGTAAAAATTACTTAGTAGAAATAGAAGATAAAGAAAATAATTATAGATTAAGATAGGAGGAAACAATGAAAAAAATAAAATGCGAATTGTACAATGACAATTTTCAAAATTATAAAAGATATAACATACCTAGGGCTCAATTAGTTATTGCAGATATACCTTATAACATAGGCACTAACTTCTATGGAAGTAACCCTGAATGGTATAAAGGAGGAGATAGTAAAAACGGTGAAAGTAAGAAAGCTGGTAAAGCAGCATTTAACAGCGATTTTAATTTTAATATTGCTGAATACTTTCATTTTTGCAATAGACTATTAAAAAAAGAACCTAAGAAAGCAGTTGCAAGAGGGAGAAGTTCAGACGCACCTTGTATGATTATATTTTGCGCTTTTGAACAAATAGAAAGTGTAAAGAATTACGCTAAGAAATATGGATTTAAAAATAGTATTCCACTAGTATTTGTTAAGAATTATAGTCCACAAGTTTTAAAAGCCAACATGAGAATTGTAGGTGCTACAGAATATGCATTAGTTCTTTATAGAAACAAGTTACCTAAGTTTAGAAATGGATTAAAGGTAGACGAGAATGGTAAAAACATCAGAGGAACAGGACGTATGATATTTAACTGGTTTGAATGGAAAAAGGATAATTCCAAAGAATATCCTAAGATACATCCAGCACAAAAACCAGTAGGACTTTTAAAACAACTTATAGAAATATTTACAGATCCGGGAGATATTGTGATTGATCCATGTGCTGGTAGTGCAACAACATTAAGAGCAGCAGCTGAATTAGGCAGAAATAGTTATGGATTTGAAATATCAAGAGATTTTTATAAAAAAGCAAAAGAAGAAATGTTAAATTACAAAACCGAAGAATACATAATCCCTATAACATTAAATGAATAACGATATTAGATGGTGTATATGCGGCCAAAGAGCAACAGAATTACATCATATAGTGTTTAGAAGTCAATGTAAGCCATTAGAACACTGTAAATTAAATCAAATTTACTTATGTCAGGAACATCATAGAGGCACTAAAGGAGTACATGGAAAGCAAGGGCATCAATTAGACCAAAAGCTAAAGCTAAGCTTTCAGAATAAGCTAGAAATGTTATGGGACAAGCAATACTTAACTAGGGAAGAAATTAAGGAAG
>JAAYQS010000023.1 GCA_012519155.1 Clostridiales bacterium | reverse complement strand
TATAGTAACATTTTTTAATGTATATCTACCATTGTTTGTTACTGTTAAAATATAATTAATCTTCTTTCCCGCATTAACTTTTTCATTAATATCTTTATTTTCTGAATCAGTTACAATATTTCCATCTACTAATGCTTGTTTTTGAACTTTAATTTTATTATAACTAGCATCTGGCTTAATAGTTGGATCTTCTATATCTACTTTTACATCTGCAGTATCATTTAAAGTTTCTGTTTTTCCATCTGTATTTGTCTTATAATCGCCAGTTCCTTCTACATTATTTAGCATTTGTCCAGCTTCATTTTTAACGTCCTTTAAGCAATTATCACAAGAAACTTCAATTTTCCAACCTGGCATTAAATCTTCATTTAAAAGACTTAAATTGCCTTCAGTTTTAGTTCCAGCTTCATTCTTAACTTGATACTTAACAACTTTAACATTTGATGCATCCACAGCCTTACCATTAACTGTTATACCATTACTATTAATTTTTACATTTAATGTTGTATCATTAAATGTTATGTTATTCATCTTAAATGGTCCTACATTTTCAAATCCCAATGTATAATAAACGTTAGTACCAGCAATTACTGTAGTATTCATATTTTCATTTTCTGATGAAGCAACTACAGTTTCAGAATTGTCATCATTTTTTATTTTTGCATATTTTGAAACATTTATATTTTGTATTGTTGGCTTAACTACAACTGTATCTGAATCATTAACTTTTTTATTATCACCAGCGCCTTTATATGTTCCATATCCAGTTACTGTATTTTTTAATAATTTATTTAAATCATCATTTATAGTTTCTCTATATATGTTTGATATATCAGTAACTATAACTTTTTCTCCAACCTTTAATGATTTTAATAATTCAAGGCCACCTTTTGTTTCAATTCCATTTATATCAAACTTACTTACCTTAACAGTAGAATTATTTGACTTAGCACCATTTACATATACACCATCTTCAGAAACTTTTACTGAATCTTTTCCATTAAAATTGTTATCCTCAAAATATATATTTTCTAAATCTACATCACCTGTATTTTTTGCTGCAAATTTATAATATACCTTTTGGCCTATAGAAACATATTGAACAGAATTTTCAGTAGAAGTATCTGTAAATGCAGTTTTTGTAACATCAATTTCTGGATTCTTTGGTTTTACTGAAACATTAGCATTATCTTTAAATACTTTATCTGTATCTTTAGATGTACCTTGTACATTAACAGTATTTTTAAATGTACTATTTATATTTGTTTTTATTATATTTGAATTATCATAAATTACAATTGACTCATTTACACCTAAAGCTTTAAAGCAATCAAGTCCAGATACACCTGATACTTCTTTACCATCCTTATCATATTTCTTTATAACAAGATTAGCTTTTCCAAGTTCTTCACCATCTACATTTTCATAATTTTCTGAATTAATTAATATTCCCAAATTACTATCATTTAATTTAATATCTTTCAATTCAGAATCTCCAGTATTAGTTATTTTAAACTTATAATAAGCAGTTTGTCCTTTTGCAATTGAGCCTGAATTTGTTACTTGAGTAGATGAAGCTATTAGTTTAGAATAATTACTATCACCATAGGCTTCTTTAACAACTTCAATTTTAGGAGAATCTTCTTGAACTTTTACAGTTACTTTTGCATCAGCTTTATTAGTTAATTTTTCTTCTTTATAATATCCCCTATAATTTGCAGTAGTTGTTACAGTATTTTCAACCTTACCATTATCAATTTCACCTTTTGTTGGTTTGTGAACCATTTTATCAGATGAAACAACAACATATTCCCCTTTATTTAAAGCTTCATTTTCATCTGTTAAAAGAGATGCATCAGAAGTTTTTATAAGATTGCCACTAGCATCATATTTTTCTACTTTAACATCTTCTTTTGCATAAGTTTTTCCATCTATAATAACTGTACAATTACCATCTTTAGCCCCTATTGTTGCATTTAATAAATTATCTTCAAATAATATATTATATATTGGTGTATCTCCAGTATTTTTATAAATAAATTTGTAAGAAATAGTATCATTATTTTTAACTGCACTAGATGTACCATTAGCGCTTGAAGCTACTAATTTGTCTGAAACATATGCTTCTTTTACAAGTTCAGTTGTTGGTTTAGGTACTCTTATAATATTAAGTTTTGTCATACCACCACTTAAATTGTAGTCAGAAGCGATAACTTCTATTTTATGGCTTGTACCACCTTGATCACTAATAATATTAGTTACATCACCTAAAACTTTTTCTCCAGCTATACTATTTTGAATTTCTTCACCTAAATGAACATGAAGAGTATCAGTAAATACACTTAAAGCTGCATGTCTATTATTTTCATCAGAAGCACTTATTTCACATGTTACAGGAAGATTATTTTCTCTTCTGCAATTTTTAGTTTGATTAAAGTTAATATCATAAGTTTTATCACCATTTTTTAATTTAACAGTAGTTTTAGAATAATCAGCAGTTGTATAATTAATATCTGTTGGCACTCCATCTACAAGAACCATAACTGTATCATCTATTGCAAGAATATTATCCTTATTGTTTCCTGCAGTTAAGTAATAATTATACTTATTTATATCTCCTTCCTCAATAGTAAAATTACCTTGGAATAATCTCATTTGATCTGTTCCTCTAGTAGATTTTCCATATTTCATATATTGCCATGTAGCAAACTCTGGATAACTATCAATATTTAAATCATCAGCTCTCTTAATATCTGTAGTTGGATTTTTAGGATTTTGAATATCTTTAAGATGATAATAATCACCAGCCGCTGTAGCTAAATATTCATTTACCACATCATGTCTATATTGTGAATAAGAATTTGATGTTTTACCGTCCCATGTATTAGTATCTGTAGCACCCATTGTATTTATTAATGAATCATAGTCAAATACTACAGTCTTTGCATCTCCAGTAAATAACTGTTGCATTAAAAAGATTCCTTCTTCTCCTTGAGCAGCATCTATACCTGCTGTACCATTTGAATCTATATCATCATATGATTTCATAGTATATGTTGACCCAGATTTAGTCCAATACTTATCAAATTTATTTATTGAGTTATGAACGTTAAACGAACTTCCAGCTCTAACATCTTTTGTTCTAGTCCAATTAACATCTAATTCTTTGTAAGCATTTGAAGCTTGGCTAACTTGATCATTAGTGTTTACCTCAATTGTATCTGCATTTGTAACTGATACTGAATTTAAAACTGTTGTAAACAAGAATAAAGATGTTACAAATGAACTTAAAGTTTTAAATCCTTTGCTTTTTCTTATTCCTTTAGTCTCTTCCACAATTACCCCTCCTTTTAACAAGTGAAATGGCAACAAATGATGAAGCTATTCCAGCTACAAAAACACCTAAAGCTATAAATTTGTTAAAATCAGATGTCTTTTTAACTTGTGCTGGTGCTTTTTCTTCTACTGCTCTTTCAGCTGTAAATATCCATTGTATACTTGCATATTTATTTTTATATTCATTAGTTGTTGTTATTCCATCTAATGTAACCTTCGCATTAAGTACTCTGGTTTCCCCAGGATTAATAACTCCAAGGCTTATTTCCTTTGCCATTTTATCTT
This sequence comes from Clostridiales bacterium, assembly GCA_012519155.1. Taxonomy (GTDB): domain Bacteria; phylum Bacillota; class Clostridia; order Clostridiales; family Clostridiaceae; genus Clostridium. The sequence goes on along the minus strand of JAAYQS010000023.1, from coordinate 29,666 downwards.
CTCCTTGAAGTTCTCCTTCATATACATCCTTAGAATCTTCATCAATTTTTAAGTGAAGTTTTTTTGCAAAATCTTCATCAGATTTTTTTTCTATATCATCTGCCTTTAAAAATACTTCATATGGATAATCATAATTATTAGTAAGCTTAATAGTTCCTTCTGCAGTATCTCCTGGCAAGAAATTATCCTTAACTAAAAAATCATCTGTATCTGGTATTGTTACAAGTCCAGATGCATTTCCTTCTATTACTATATCGTTTCTAAAAGTTTCTGCATTTGCAATCTTGCTACTTGCTCCCCCAAATAGTAAAAAGGATGACAATAAGATACCAAGAGATAAGGCTAATTTCTTCTTTATTCTTTTTATCACTATACTCATCTCCTTTATTCTAATCCTGCACTTTTTGCAATATCAGATAATTTATTTGTAATGATTTCTCCAGCATCCTTCCATTCATATGATGCAGCCCCATTTGATGCTTGTACAGATTCAGCATGTACATCTACATCAAAAGATGCACTTCCATACTGTGCATTTACTGTTTTTTTAAGTGTTACAGAATCTAATAGGTATTTTGTATCTTCTTCAGGATCTACTACTTTTAAGAAATAATAATATCCATCATCACCAAGTACCCATTCTTCTTCTTTAAGTTCATCTTTTGTAGTTAAATTAGTCATTTTTAAATCCAATTTTTCTGGATCTAAAGAACTTAAATCAACCCCTTCTTTACATGAAGTAAATTTAGGTTCAAATTTAAGTCTAATGAAAGATTTGTAAGATGCTTTGTTTCTTGCTTTAACATCTTTATTGACCTCTACTCCAGGCACAATATCCTTACCATCTTCAGGTTTCCAATTTTCTTCAATCTTAACACCATAATTAATGTTATCAGGATTGTCTGGATCAATTGCTTTCCCAGTAGTAAATTTGTTCATTACATCATCTCTTGCTGTAAACCATGCAAATGTACTACCAGCGCAAATAGCAATTGCTGTTAATGCTGTTGTTGCTATAATTGCTAGCTTCTTTCTCTTCATCAAAACCCCTCCATTTTAATTTATAAAAATTGACATTTTATTTTTATATTGTCAATTTATTAATAAAAATAGCTTATATTATTAAAATATAGGCTATTACATTTATATTATAACTTTATATGATTTTATTTCCATTTTTTTGTTTATTTTTTACTTTTTATTATCAAAGTTTTAACTATTTATTAATATTTTTTATTATTAATTCACTACAAAAAAAGACACTTTCTCACGGAAAATGTCTAAAGCATAAATTTATTATTTATTTTTCTGTTTTCTTAAGCATATCTGCAATAGCAGCTATACTTCCAAGAGATGACAAAGTTTCATTTGGTAATATAAGTTTGTTAGCTGGATTTTTTGCCATTTCTTTAAGGGCTTCAACCTGTTTTAAAGCAATAACTTTTTCATCAGTTCCAGATTCAATTATTGCCTTATTTACTTTACGTATTGCATCAGCTTCAGCATCTGCTATAGCTTCAATGGCCTTTGCTTTACCTTCTGCCTCTAAAAGTTGTGATTCACGAAGACCTTCTGCTCTTCTTATTTGTGCTTCCTTTTGAGCCTCTGCTTCCAATATTTTAGCTTGTTTTTCACCATTTGCCTTTTCTATTTGTGATTGTCTTAAACCTTCTGCTTGAAGAACCATTGCTCTTTTATCTCTTTCAGCCTTCATTTGCTTTTCCATAGCTTGTTGAATTTCAGCAGGTGGTACAATATTCTTTATTTCAACTGAAAGTATTTTTATTCCATATGCATCTGTAACTTCATCTATTATACTTAAAAGATCTTGATTTATTGTATCTCTTCCAGATAATACTTCATCAAGTGTCATATTTCCTAAAATATTTCTCATATTTGTTGTTGCTGAATATACAATACCAGCTTTATAATCCTCAATATTATAAACTGCATCCTTTGCATTTAACATTTTATAAAAAATTACATTGTCTACTGAAATTTTTACATTATCTTTTGTTATAACATTTTGAGGTGGTACATCTAAAATTTGTTGCTTTGTTGAAACTTTTTTTCTAACATAATCAACAAAAGGTATAATTAAATGCCATCCTGGTTCTAATGTTTTATAATATTGACCAAATCTTTCTACAATATACAAATAACCTGTATTTACAATTTTTATTGATGATATAAGCACTATAAAAAATACTAATAAAACTATTCCTAAAATTATTATAACTGTCATAAAAAAACCTCCTAACACTTTTTAATTATTAGCTTATTGCCACTTATTTTGCAGATAGTAAATTTTTCCCCTTTTAATATTTTTTCTCCCTCATTTTGTCCAGTCCAATATGAACCTTCAATTTTTAATCTTGTACTGCCTATTATATCTTCCCGTGCTGTATAAGTTTTCCCAATAAAATTTTCCTCCATAAGAGGTAACCTCTTTACTCCTTTTTTTATTTTCTTTCTTACAACTTTGTAACCAATAACTACGCAAATTACAGTCAAAATAGAAAAAATAATTATTTGAGTAATAATATTAAATCCTAAAATATTAGCTATTATAGCTCCAGCTGATCCCATAGCTATCCAGCAAAAAAGGAATGTACTTGTAAACAAATCAACAATAATAGCTATTACTGCAATAGCAACCCAAAAAATTATAGCCGCCATAAAAATCCCCCTTTCAAAAGTTTCAAGAACATTATATCATATTATGCTTAAAAATGTTAATTTATTACACAAGCATATATTCTTGTTGTTTTTATTATATACTTTTCAAAAGAGTTTTACAAGTTATTTATTACTATTTTATGAGTTATTTTATATCGTTTTTAAAAAGTTCGATTTATATAATATTTGATGTATAATAATTTTATTATTATTAAAAATAATTATATAAGGAGTGAAGAATTAATGGATTTTATAAAAGTAGGTTCTGCTTGTCCTAAAACAACTGTAGCTAGTCCAGATTTAAATATTATTAACATGCTTAAATGTGTATATATAGCAAAAAACGAAAATGTAAAAGTTCTTGTATTTCCAGAGCTTTCAATTACATCATATACATGTGGTGATCTCTTTTTAAATAGTACTTTATTAGATAAATCTAATAAAGCAATTTTTGATTTTCTTAATAAAACAAAAAACATTGATATGCTTTTAGCCTTTGGTGCACCTATCCTTTATAATAATTCTCTATATAATTGTGCTTGTATTTCTTTTAAAGGCAAAATACTTGGAATTGTTCCAAAATCATTTATTCCTAATTATAATGAATTCTATGAAAAAAGATGGTTTACTGAAGGTTATAATTTAATTAACAAAAAGATTGATATGCCATTTCAAAAAGATATTCCCTTTGGTATAAATCTTATATTTTCTTGTGATAACTTTAAATTTGGAGTAGAAATATGTGAAGATCTTTGGGTTACTATTCCTCCAAGTTCAAAACTTTCACTAATGGGAGCAAATATTATTTTAAATCTTTCTGCATCTAATGAACTAGTTAGTAAAATGGAATATAGAAAATCTCTTATTCAAAATCAAAGTGCAAGATGTATATGTTCTTATATATATTCATCAGCTGGTGTTCATGAATCAACTACTGATTGCTTGTTTAGTGGTCATCTTCTTATATCAGAAAATGGAACACTTCTTAAAGAAAATAAAAGATTTTGTAGAGATAATGAAATTATTTCTTCAACTATAGATGTATTTAGATTAAATTCTGAAAGAATGAAAAACATAAGTTTTAGAGATGCAACAAGATACACAGAATTACAAGAACCTAATATTATTAACTTTACATTTGATGATATAAACATTAAATCTTTTGATAGATTTATAGATAAGCATCCTTTTGTTCCATCAAATGATAAAGAACGTGAAATTAGATGTAAAGAAATTTTTAATATACAAAGTGCTTCTCTTGCAAAACGTCTTGAACATACAGGTCTCAAAAAGGCAGTTGTTGGTATTTCTGGAGGTCTTGATTCAACCTTAGCATTACTTGTTATATACAAAACCTTTAAATTATTAGATTATCCAATGGAAAACATAATTACAATAACAATGCCAGGCTTTGGAACAACTGATAGAACATACAACAATGCAGTTACTTTATGTAAAGAGTTAGGTTGCAGTTTTAGAGAAATTAATATTGTAAATGCAGCATTACTTCATTTTAAAGATATTAATCATAACAAAGATATTCATGATGTTACATATGAAAATGTTCAAGCAAGAGAAAGAACTCAAATACTTATGGATATTGCAAATAAAGAAGGAGGACTTTTAATAGGTACAGGTGATTTATCAGAACTTGCCTTAGGTTGGTGTACATATAATGGTGATCATATGTCTATGTATTCTGTAAATCCTTCTATTCCAAAAACACTTGTTAGATATTTAGTTAAATATGTAGCTCAAAATGAATGTAATAAAAAGACTTCTGAAACACTTTTAGACATATTAGACACACCAGTAAGTCCAGAATTACTTCCAAAAGATAGTGCAGGCAAAATAGCTCAAAAAACAGAAGATATAGTAGGTCCCTACGAACTTCATGATTTCTTTTTATATCACTTTATTAAACATGGATCATCTAAAGAAAGAATTTTATTTTTAGCTAAAGAAGCTTTCAAAAATGATTATGATGAAGATACAATAAAAAAATGGCTTAATAAATTTATTTATAGATTTTTTACCCAACAATTTAAAAGAAGCGCCCTTCCAGATGGTCCAAAGGTAGGAAGTATATCTTTATCCCCACGTGGAGATTGGCGTATGCCTTCTGATGCCAAGGCTTGGGAATAAATATTTATTTTGCATTAGCAGATATAATAGTATATAATTAAAAAGTTGACAAAATATTTTATGAATTTTTTGTTAACTTTTTATTAGTACAATATTTTTAAAATAAAAGCTTACGCGAAGGGAACATTTATGGATAAAAAAACATTTGAAGATTTAAATTTAAAAGAATCTATCTTGAAAGCTATTAAGGATTTAGGTTATGAAACACCATCACAAATTCAAGCTGAATCTATTCCAATAGCTATTAAAGGATATGATTTAATTGGTCAGGCACAAACAGGAACTGGTAAAACAGCAGCATTTGGTTGCTCAATATTAAATAATATGCAAAAAAATGAAAATATATCATCTATTATACTTACTCCTACAAGAGAATTAGCTATACAAATATATGAAGAACTTAACAAATTATCAAAATACGATAAAGCAAAAGTTTTAGCTGTATATGGTGGAGACCCAATCCAAAGACAAATAAGAGAATTAAAAAAAGGAACTGATATAGTTGTAGGTACCCCTGGAAGAGTTTTAGATCTTATAAGAAGAAATATTCTACCTCTCTCAAATATTCAATCATTTGTTTTAGATGAAGCAGATGAAATGCTTAATATGGGTTTTATAGATGACATAAAAGAGGTAATGAAAGAGCTTCCAAAAGAAAGACAAACGCTGCTTTTCTCTGCAACTATGCCACCTCAAATAGAAAAGCTTGCAAAACATTATATGAAAAAAGATGCTAAAACTGTAAATATAAAAAAAGCTTCTATGACAGTATCTAAAATAACTCAAAAATATTTTGAAGTAAATCAAAGAAATAAATTTGAAGCCTTATGTAGAGTACTTGATTATGATACTCCTAATTCAGCAATAATATTCTGTAAAACAAAAAAAGGTGTTGATGAATTAGTAGATGCTATGCAAGATAGAAACTATGTAGTAGAAGGTATGCATGGTGATATGACTCAAATTCATAGAACTAAAACATTAAAAAAATTTAAAGAAGGTTCTCTAAATTACCTTGTAGCTACTGATGTTGCTGCAAGAGGTATTGATGCCCAAGATGTTACACATGTATTTAATTATGATTTAACTCAAGATGTAGAATCCTATGTTCATAGAATTGGAAGAACAGGAAGAGCAAATAAAGAAGGAACTGCTTACTCTTTTATTACTCCAAGAGAAAATTCTATGCTTAAACAAATTAAACATGTAACAAAATCAAAAATTCAAAAAGCTCAAGTTCCTACTGTTAAGGATATTTTATCCTCTAAATTAAAAAATAAAATAAATTCTATAGAAGAAACAATAAATGATAATAATTACGAAAATTACATAGAAACAGCTACTAACTTATGTAACACTTTTAATCCAGTAGATGTTGTTTCAGCACTTATTAAAATGCAATTTGATAAAGAAATGAGTTTTGATTATAAATCAAATGTTATAGAAACTCCAAAAGCTTCAGATTATGAATCTAAGAAAAATGACACAAGATTATTCTTTTCTATAGGAAAAAGAGATAAATTAACAGTAAAAACATTAGTAAAATTCATTACAGAAAAGGCAAATGTACCTGGAAGAAAGGTTAACAAAATAGATATATTAGAAAATTTTTCTTTTGTGTCAGTGGATAATGATATTGCTAATAAAGTAATGGAAAAATGTATTGGTTCAAAAATAAATAAAAGAAAAATAAATATTGAAATTGCAAATAAGCGAAAATAGTAAAAATACAGCCAGAAGGCTGTATTTTTATATGTTTAGTTTTAAATACCATATTCATTTTCTTCTTCTGTACCAGATTTTAATGTTAATACAAGAAACCATATCCATCCAACAAGAGGAATTAGAGAAATTAAAATCCAGCATCCACTTTTATTAATATCATGCATCCTTCTAACAGCTATAGAAATAGTAGGCAAAAGAATTGCTAATATATAAATAAACTCAATTAATGCAAAAACAAAAAGTTCAGTACCTTGGGATAATGACTGTAATACACTTAAAATTACCCCATTGATTATAGTAGCAATCCAATAATCTTTTCTTGATGTCCTTCCTTCAAATTTAACATACTTTTTCCACATAGAAATATATGGTTCCATATTTTCCTCCCATAGGAATTATTATAATAACTTCTATAAATAATATGCTTATGCTGCAAAATTATTACAAAAAAATAACTAGCCATTTATGACTAGTTATAAAAAATTAAACTTGTGGTCCATATTGTTCTCCAACTGGTTTAGAAGCAGTACATACTAATACTAAAAACCATATTGGTCCTGCAATAGGTATAAAAGATACTAATATCCAAGTTCCTGCTTTTCCAATATCATGCATTCTTCTTATAGATAATGCTATTCCTGGAACTAAAGTTGCCAAAGAATATAAATAACCTAATACTTTAAATATACTCATATCAGTTGCATTACCAATAATACCAATTACAAAAGCAATAATCCAATTAAATAAGATTGCAAGCCAATAGTCTTTTCTTGATGTTCTGTTATTAAAATTCACATAATTCTTAAACATTCTAATGTATGAATCCATTATAATTCCCCCCATTTCTATTATGTTTAAAATGCTTTACCTATTAAGTATACTACATTTATCATAATTATTCAACAATAACCATTAAGTTAACAAAAATTTTACTATTTTAATATTAGAAACTAATAAAACTTATCAGTTTCTAAAGGAATAAACATAAATCTTATTAATTTCAATAAAAAAAGTGTGATAACATAAATCTTAATGTTATCACACTTTTTTAATAATACTATTTTTTATTAAATTTAGGGAAATACTTAGTATGAATTAACTCATGAGCCTTTCTGCTTAAAGGTTTATCTAAATATTTATCATAAACAGCTAAAACTGAAGGATTTTCATGCGATCTTCTAAGTGGAAGATTTCTATCAATGTTATTAAGTCCTTCACCTCTTTTGATTATAACTTCCTTCTTATTTCTCATAACCTTTGGCTGACCGCCTCCGCCTATGCATCCACCTTCACAAGCCATAATTTCTATAGCATGATAGAATTCTTCACCACTTCTTATTTTATCAAGCATTTTTCTAGCTTCCTTTAATCCATAGGCAACACCTATTTTTAATTCCATACCTTCAACATTTAAAGTACAAGATCTAAAGCCTTCCCAACCTCTTAATTCTTCAAATTCTATATTATCAATTCTCTTTCCAGTAATTTTTTCAAGGGCAGTTCTAGTGGCAGCTTCAATAACTCCTCCTGTTCTACCAAATATAATTCCAGCGCCAGTATATTCCCCAAGAGGATTATCAAAATCTTGATCTTTTAATTCTTTTAAATCTATGTTAGTTTCTTTTAAAATTCTTATTAATTCCTTTGTAGTAATAACATAATCTGTATCATAATTATCACCTCTTGAGAATTCTTCTCTTGCTGCTTCGTATTTTTTTGCTACACAAGGCATAATTGCTACTGATGTAACTTTATTTCTCTTAAATCCTTTTTCTTTTGCCCATATATCCTTTGCAATAGTTGCAAACATCTGCATAGGTGATTTAGCTGATGAAGGAACATCAAGCATATCAGGATAACTTTGTTCTATAAATTTAACCCAAGCAGGACAACATGATGTAAGTAATGGGAATTTAACACTATCATCGCCCTTCATATGTGCTTCTAATCTTTCTTGAAGTTCTGCAGCTTCTTCCATTATAGTTAAATCAGCAGCCCATGATGTATCAAAAACATACTCTACTCCAAGCATTTTAAGAGCAGCATTAACTTTCTTTTCTACATTTTCTCCTGGTTCAAAGCCAAAAGCTTCACCAATTGCAACTCTTACAGCAGGTGCCATTTGAGTTATTACAATTTTATTTGGAGTTGCTAAATCTCTTAAAAATCTAAATGTGTTATCCCCTTCTGTTATAGCATTTACAGGACATGCTTGAATACATTGACCACAATGAGTACATTTATCATAATCGATTCTATGTCTTACCTTTAATGAACCTTCTATACAATCAACTGGACAGACTCTTCTACATGCTCCACATCCAACGCATTTATTTGTTATTCTTAGTTGAGCAAGTTGTGGACATTGTCCTGTAGAACATTCATGTTCTTCTATATGAGTTTCTAATTCATCATAGAAATTTTCTAATACTTCAAGAATTATATTTCTCTTTTCATGCAGTTCATCTTTAATTGTTCCTGCTAATTGTCTTAATAAATATAAATCTCTTAAATTAGATTTACCTTTACTTATTCTATCAAAAATTCTTCCTATTCTTTCTATTTCACTTTTATACTTAGAAATATGTTCAAATTCTCCATCTTCAATATTACCAAGTAAATATTCAACATAATATATACAGAATTGAACAATACAATCTTCATCTGATAAGATAATTATATTTTTGTAAGTATTATCCTCAAATAAGTTAAAGTCAAGCTTATCATGTAAGTTTTCTGAAATAAGAAAAGCTCCAAAAGGGAATCCAAGTTGCGCTGCCTTAAAGGTCTTTTTATTAATAATACCACCAGCCATATCAATTATATCCTTAAGAGTTGCATCATCACTTAATTCATAAATTCCTGGATTAACAACCTTACCAGATACAGCCACTATTTTTTTTGAATTGTCTTTAGTTTTTTCTAATTCACTCTTTGCAAAAGTAGTAAAAACAGATCCTAAAGAGCTTTGAATTATTTTTTGTTTAACATTTTCCACTTACTATTCGCCACCTTTAATTTAATTCTTTTATCTAATAATTGTAACGTTTAAATAATCTTTTTCTAGCCTTTTATATCATACTAATTTGTGATTAACTTGTAAATACCAAACCATTTTATTTAATAATTTATTTTTAATAATTTATAGTATTTTTAACAAATTAATTATATTGTTTAAATTATAATATTCTTTTATTATTTTAAGTTTAATTTTTTTTATACATAATTAAAAATAAAAATCTAGAAACACCTCTAGATTTTTATAAAAACTATCTATTATCAATTTTTTCAGGATTCATATCATGATAAAAAAGTCTCTTTCTTGCCATTTCTTCATAGCATGTTCCTTTCTTGCCATAATTAGCAAAGGGATCAATACTTATGCCACCTCTTGGTGTGAATTTTCCTAACACCTCAATATATTTAGGATCCATAAGTTCAATTAAATCCTTCATTATTATATTAATACAATCTTCATGAAAATCTCCATGATTTCTAAAACTAAAAAGATATAATTTTAGTGACTTGCTTTCAACTAATTTCTTGTCAGGTATATAACTTATATATATACTTGCAAAATCTGGCTGGCTAGTTATAGGACAAAGACTTGTAAATTCTGGGCAGTTTAACTTTACAAAATAATCATTATCTAGATGTTTATTATCAAATGCTTCTAATATACTTTTATCATAATCAAATACATAATTGTTATTTTTGTTACCTAAAAGACTCAATCCTTCTATTTCTTTATTTCTCATTAGCTTTCTCCTTGGATTTTAAGTATTTTTCAAGACCTTTTTTTCTTAATATACATGATGGACATTTGCCACATCCATCTCCAATTATTCCGTTATAGCATGTTAATGTGTTATTTCTAACATAGTCAAACTTTCCAAATTCCTCTGCCATTTTCCATGTTTCTGCTTTATCAAGCCACATAAGAGGAGTATGTATTATGAAATTATAATCCATTGCTAAATCTAGAGTAGTATTTAAAGATTTTATAAATACATCTCTACAATCTGGATAACCACTAAAGTCAGTTTCACAAACTCCTGTAACAATATTACTTATCCCCTTAACCTTAGCCAAAACTGCTGCAAAAGTTAAAAATAACATATTTCTACCTTCTACATATGTTGATGGAAGTTCTCCTTCTTCTCCCTTTTTTACATCAATATCATTTCTTGTTAATGCATTAGGAGCAAGTTGATTTAATAAATCCATATTTAATATATGATGTTCCACATTAAAATCCTTTACTATTTTCTTTGCACACTCTATTTCTAATTTATGCCTCTGATTATAATCAAAAGTAACTGCAACTACTTCATCAAATTTTTTCAAAGCCCATAAAAGACATGTGGTAGAATCCTGCCCACCACTAAATACAACTACAGCTTTATTATTCATAACTATTCCTCACTTTACACACCTTTTTTATTGCCCCATATAATTTTATGAAGCTGAATTTGAAGTTTAACTTTGTTTAAATTATTATTCTTCATAAAATCAACTATTTTTTCTAGCTTAATACTGCCAAATACAGGGCTAAAAATTACTCTGCATTTATTACAAAGATCATACTTTTTTATAATTTCATATGCATATAAAAGATCTTTTTCATCTGCTATTACAAATTTATATACATCATTCATTGTTACATAATTAAAGTTATTTAAATCCATTTTTTTAGTCATATTACTGCTTGGAAGCTTAAAATCAAGTACAAAAGAAATATTATTGCTAATAATATTATCCTTAAATTCTTTTATGCATATAGATCCATTTGTTTCTATTGATGTTTTTAAATCTTTATCTCTATCTAGTAACAATAAAAGATCTACTATATCTTTTTGTATTAATGGTTCGCCACCAGTTAATGTAACATTTACAGTATTATTTTCTTTTATATATTTATAAATTTCTTCTGCTGATAAAACTTCTTTTATTTCACTTTCATAAAATGAATACTTAGTATCACACCAGGAACATTTTAAATTACATTTGCAAAATCTTATAAATGTAGACAACTCTCCTTGCGTATAGCCTTCTCCATCTATGGAAATAAACTTTTCTATAATATTAAACATTTTAATCCTCCATATATATGCAACTGTTTTTAGGTGTCTCAAATAATTCCACAGAATATATTGGAAGTTCTTTTTTCTTTAAACTAAAAAAAATATCTCTAGCCATTTCCTCTGCTGTAGGTCTATAATTAACAAAATATATATCAAAATTTCCTACACTTTGTATTTTTTTTGCAAGCTTTTCCCCTTCATCGTTTTTTTCAATAACAAGTTTATGATCAAACCTTTTTGCTATTTCTTTCAAATCACCTTTTATTACATCAAAGTCTTCTACCATACCCCTATTATTACCTTGTTTTTTTAATTTTTCACTCATAAAACTAGCAATTACTTTATATCTATGTCCATGAATATTAGAACATTTTCCTTTATATCCACTTAAAAAATGAGCCATATCAAATTCTACTTCACTTTTAATAAAAAACACTTATATTTTCACCTCTTAAAAATATAGGCCTAAGAAAATTTTGCATAAAAAAACTGGCTTAAAACAAGCCAGTATATAATCGTAAAATAAATTAAAATATTATAAATAAATTTTTCTAGCCTAGTTTTTTTTCTTGACAGGATGGTCTAAATGAACTGTCATATTTAATTATACTTCTTAATTAATATATCATAATATAAATTTTTTTCAATCATATGTATAATTTTTTTTAAAATGTAAATAATAATAAATGTCCTAAATATTTATGGTTTTCATCACTATTAATTGGGGCCACCTTTACGGTGGTCTTTTTTTAATCTTAAAGTGATACTATAACTACAATATTTTTTCAACTAAATCATGTGCTTTTGAAATTATACTGTATATATTCATTTAAGCTTCCTAGAATCTCTGCCTCAATTTATTTTAATAATAAATATTAATTATTAAATTTAAATAATATTTTCACAAAAAAAGGATTGACTTTTAAATCAATCCTTTATAACTATAACATAAACAATTAAATTTTATATACTAAAAATTGTGATTTTTACCTAAATTATTATCCCAATATGTTACTCCATTAACTTCATATGATACTGCATAATGGAATTTATCTGTAGATTTATTATCTAATGAAATATTAGTACCCCATATTTCTAAGTCATTCTCTACAGTTTTTTCATATTTCAAATCAGCTTCCTTAACACTATTCCAATCATCATCAGTATATCTTGCTTTAACAACTTTAACTAGCCCAAGATTTAATAAAACTGTATTAATTGGATAATTATCTACACTTTTTTTAGCAACGCCATGTAATACTTTTATCTCAGCTCCCCCAAGTGCTTCTTGTAAATTAATATTTGAAATATCAATAATATTTGCAACAACTTCTTTAGGTTTCACAACTGCAACCTTCTTATTTGCTTTCTTTGAAGATCTTACTTCTTCAACTGGTGGTTTTGCAGCTACCTTTGCTTTTTTCTTACATGTTGTTCCAACATTTTTTGTAGTTCTTGTTGCACTTGTCCCTTTATTTCTTTCGTTTGTTCTCATTACATATTCTCCCCTTTAACAAAATATTTCTAATAAAATGATTATACCATTATTTTTTTAAAAACATTAGATATTAACAATAAATTAACATTTTTATAAAATTATATTTACTTTTATAAATAACAGAAAATTATTTTATTTATACATTATATTTCAATTAATATAATTTATTCTTTAATTGTTTTAGATATTTTTACACTTTCTAATTTTTCTGTTTCTAACTTTTCTGGTGGCAGTTTATCTATATGTTCATTATTTATATAATCATCAGATATAAATATCCTTAAACTTTCAGAAGATTTTTCTGCATCGACAAAATACATCACCCTTCTTACATACCCGTGAATAAAATCGTTTTTACTAAAGGATAATTTTATTTCAGTACCAACTTTAGTTATTACACTAATTACGTCTTTCATTTCTTCAGATTCTTTAGTAAATATAACTTCACCATCTTCTATACTACAAAATTCAATATGCATAAATTCATCCCCTTTTTAATAAATAATTTTACAAATATATTATACACCTTTTTTTAATTATATAACATTTTTACATATTTTACTATAAATTATTTAAATTTTTTATTAATCTCAAATCATAATAAATAACTTAATAGAATATTGTGATATAATAATTTAGGTCTTTGGTGGAAATTTGGTTAGATTCCAATACTGTCCCGCAACTGTAATGCACATTTTGTGACAAGTCAGATCTTCCAATTATTATTTTTGTTTTAACTATTTCGAGGCAAAATAGTTAACCTTATTTTTAGCTAAAGACAATGTATCTCTTTAGCTTTTTCAATTGTTTAAGTAATATTTTATGCCTAAAAACATTTTGGAGGGATTCTTTTATGAATAAAAAATTAATTTCACTATTACTATCTTCTATTATTGCTATTGTTCCATTTACTTCAGTTGTAACATCAAATAGTACTTTAGCTTATGCAGATGAAGTATCTTCAGCTTCTAATTCAATAGATTCAGAAATATCTAAGGAAATTTCTAAAACTTCTTCTTTATTATCACTTAGAGATTCTTTAGGCGAATGGCAAGTTCCATCTATGGTTAGACTTGAAAAAATCACTAATTCTCAAAAGCAAAATATTTTCAATTCTATAAATGCTAGAATTGATGCAAAATATGAAGACAGCTATTCAAGCCAAATGGCAAAAGATATTTTTATGTTAACAGCTTTAAATGAAAATCCTCAAACTTATAGAAATTTTGATTTAATAAATGAAATGATAAGCAAAAAAGATTATATAGGTTCTAGTAACTATGAAGTATGGATATTAATAGCTACTGAACTTAATAATTATTCTATTTCAGATGAAAATAAAGTGCTACTTAATAATATGGTAGAGGATATATTAAATTGTCAAAGTGATAATGGAGGTTTTGGTTATTCTGTTGACAAACAATGGATTGATGTAGATATGACTGGTATGGCTATTTTTGCTTTATCTTCATATGAAAATAAGACTCCTGAAATTACAAATGCAATTGAAAATGCTAAAAACTACATATTATCAGAACTTGAAAAAGCTGGTGGAAAATTTGATAATTCAAATACTACTGCCATGGCTATTTTAGGTCTTTCATCTGTTGGATATGATTGCGCTGATTTAGCTTCAAATTTATTAACTTATGAACTTGAAGATGGATCATTTGTTTGGCAAAAAACTGATGCTGAATCAAATGACCTTTCTACAGAACAAGCATTATATTCACTTATTCAATATTCTGCTTCAAAATTAAATAAAAATATTTTTGATTTTAGAGATAAATGGACATACTCTGAATTATTAAATAATTTAAATTCTGGAGAAGATCCTGCAACTACAACACCTTCAGAAGATCCAGGAACATCTACACCAACAACTACTACACCAACTGCTACTACTTCAACTAGTACTCCAGGAACATCTACACCAACTAGTGATGGTGCAAGGGTTGCATTTTTACTTTCACTTTTACTTGGAAGTACACTAATTAGTAAAAAATCTTTAAGAAGGAATATAAATGACTAATTTTAGTAAAAAGCAAAAAACTTTTATTGTTGGTATTAGTTCATTTATTGTTTTATTTGTAATATTTATTGGATTTTCATATTTTTTTGCAACTAGTAATAGTAATTTTAATAAAAAATCTAATGATTATAAAATAGCCGAATCAACTACATCTGCCATAGAGAATTCTAAGAAAGATGATAATGATGATTCTAAAAGACTAGAAACTGCTACAAATAGTAATATCCAAAATAATGAACAGACAAATAGTAACTTAAATGAAAATGGTACTCCTAATACTAATGCTAATGCTGAAAATAAAGATAAAAATACTATAGAAAGTAATGCATCAAATAACATAGTACAAAATACACCTAATGAAAACTATCAAACACAAACAAATAATAATACCTTAGTTCAGACTCCTAATGTAAATAAAAGCAATGAAAATAGCACTATAAAAGAGCCTCCCAAAGAAGATTACAATTTTATAGTAAATATACAAATAGGTGATGTAGATAATATACTTTGGTCTGGCACAGTAAAAACCAACAATACATTAACAGCCTATAAAGCCTTAGAACTTTTTGCTAATGAGTCAAGTATTGAGGTTAAAAAAAGTGGTTCTGATTCTCTTATATATGTTACTTCTATAGGAGGACTTAAAGAAAAAGATAAGGGACCTTCTTCTGGCTGGATGTATAAAGTTAATGGTAATTTTCCAAGTGTTGCAGCAGGTAATTATACTTTAAATTCAGGAGATACTATTGAGTGGGTATATACTCATGATGGCGGAAAGGATGTAGGTTCAAGATGAAAACAAGAAAAATAGCAATAATAGGGCTTTTATCAGCCCTTAATATTGCTTCACGTATTATTTTAAAGGTACTTCCAAATATAAAACCAGTTACACCTATTATCTTTATAACTTCAATGATTATGGGAGCAGAATATGGTATTCCTATATCTATTGTTACTACAATAGTATCTGGCTTCTTTTTAGGCCTTGGTACATATATACCTTTTCAAATACTTGCTTTTTGTATTATTGCACTTATTGGTGCCTCTATAGGTAAACTTTTTAAAAAACCTAACTTAATTATAATGGCTCTTTTATGTGGCTTTATGGGATTTTTATATGGTTTTTTTGTTTCATTAGATAAATTATTCATAGCTGGTCCTTACGCTTTTTTAGTATATTATGGTCAGGGATTAAGTTTTGACTTTTTACATGCAATTGGAAATATTGCATTTTATATAGTACTTTATCCTGTACTTGCACCAATTTTAAGAAAAGAAAAAGATAAGATTTCTTAATTTGATAAATAAAAACTAAAAAATACCCCTTCTATATAAACAAACATTTAATTACTTATATAAAAGGGGTATTTAAATATATACTACTTATTAATTTGTTTTTTAAGTTCTTCATTTTCTTTTTCAAGAACTTTTATTTTACATAACAATTCTTTTATGTATTCATCTTTATTCTTTACAACTTTATCTTCTTTACTTTTTTTATTATTTTCTTCTATAATTTCACCTTTCTTATTTACATGTTCTTCTTTTAACACCCAAACAGAAACACTGCCACCATTTACAGTAAAATTAGCACAACCATCATTATCAATTTTTATAATTTCATTTCTATTTTCAAGCAAATCATAAAAATTTTTTCCTGCAAATTTCTTGCCAATATACATTCTCTTGCTTCCTGCACATCTATTAGTAAGTATAACTGCCAACCCTGAATTTTTATGATCTTCATCACCAGATCGTGTCCATCCTATTATGTCTGGATGATCAAAATAATCTGTTTGGTCACCGTAAGCCAGTTCTTTTCTTGCTGTAATAAGTTTATTTAAAGTATACATCATAGGTTGCACATCTGTTTGAATACTTCCATAATAATCACCATAAAATACACATGGATATCCTTCTCTCCTTAAAAGGATTATTGCATATGCAAGAGGCTTAAACCATGTTTGAACTGGAGACGATAGAGCTTGACCACTTTGAGTATCATGATTTTCTACAAAAGTTACTGCCTTAACTGGCATCCTCTCCATCAAAGTTCCTTTTATTATATTTCTCATATCATAATTTCCATTACTATTTGCAGCAGTAAAAAAATTATAATGAAGAGGTACATCAAAAAGTGATAAAAATCCCTCTGTATAGTTTATATAATTTAATAAAACATCAATATTAGGATTCCAATATTCACCTACTGTAAATAGTTCTTTTCCAGTTTCTTTTCTCAAGGTTTCAATCCAGTCCCTTATAAATACATAACTTATATGTTTTGCTGCATCAATTCTAAAACCATCTATATCAGCAAAATCTATATACCATTTTCCCCAGTTTTTTAATTCCTTTACTACTTCTTCATTACAAAGTTCAATATCTGCACCCATAAGAAAGTCAAAATTTCCATTTTCAGTATCTACATAATCATCCCATTTTTTATCTTTAAATCTAAAAATAGAATTCCTTTTCGTTCTATCATCATAATCAACTCCATCAAAATGAGATGCATTCCATTTAAAATCTGAATACTTATTATTTCTTCCTGGAAAATTAAACTTTGTCCATGCCATTATTTTTTCTGTACCTGATATATCTCTTTCCCTATTGTAATAGTCTTCTTCTATAGCTTCAACTTCTTCTGTTTCATCTGCTCCTATTTTATGATCTAGGGATACATCTGCATAAACATTAATATTATATTTTTTTAATGTTTTAATAGCTTTTAAATATTCATCTTTTGTACCATATTTTGTGGCAATTGATCCTTTTTGATTAAATTCTCCCAAATCATACAAATCATATACTGTGTATCCTACATCATAGGCTCCTTGCGCTCCCTTATATGCAGGTGGAAGCCATAAAGCTGTTATTCCTATTTTACTTAATTCTCTTGCTTGCTTCATTGCTTTTTTCCATAAAGCTGAATTAGGCTTTAAATACCATTCAAAATACTGCATCATAGTACCATTATGCACTTGTTTCATCAAACTCACCCTCTTAAACATATAAAGTAAGCAGGCAAAAAGCCTACTTACTAAATCATAAAAAATACTTATATAATTTTTAATATGAAGTATTTAGATATGAAGAAATAGTATTATACCTTTCTGAGTTAAGTTCACTTTTTATTTGACTTACACATAAAGAATTTAATGATGAAACTCTATTAGCTGTGTAATCACCAAAGGAACCATTTTGTCTGAATAATGAATTAATCTTATCTAAATCAGCATTTTTAAGTTGTTCCTTATTTACTGTAAGCTTATTATCGTTTCCTAAAGAAATTCCTATTTCACTAAGTGATGTAGCATTATATCTTGTCATTTTAGTTATTGAAAGAACATTACTTAATACACTTGATGATTCAACATTTGATGTTTTCTCTATCATGCTATTATAATTATTGGCAAAATCTGATATTGAATTTACAAGATCATTCATATAACTTTTATCATTGTCATTGCCTTTTTCTATTAAATTTAAATTTTTATTAGTTATTGCACTATTTATATTTAACTTAATAGAATTTTCTGATTTTTCAATTGATTTTAATGAATCCTTAAAGTCAATAAGTGTGGCACTTTGAAGTTTTTTATCTGTTTCTGTACTGCTAGTGCTTGATGAAGCATCTGATGAATTTGGTGTTTTTAAGTTTTTGTAATAATTCTTGACAGTTCTTGCATAAGCAGCACTTTTCATTGCATTAAAGTTAGTTGCAAGAGTTGCAAAATTGCTAAAAGCATCATTATTAGAATTAGAGTTTTTCTTACTACCTAAAGAATTATTTAATGAGCTAAAAATATTAGATACTCGTTGAGTAGTATTATTTAATCTTTCCATTAAGTCTTCCAATGTTTCACTAGACTTTTTAGCACTAGTACTTGATGTATTAGATTTTTCTTCAGTTTTTTTAGTATCTGATGTTTCTTCTTTTTTGGTACTTTCTGAAGCAGAAGTTGATTTTTCTGTTTCTTTTTCATTTGTTTTGTTTGTGTAACTTGATATATTATTGTACCTTGACTCATAAGATGTTAAAGAATTTAAATATGAATATGCCATATTATCACCTCCTTTTCTTTATCTTATTATCGACTTTTTTATATAAATCTTAATATAATTAAGCTTACTAGACTTTGATTATATATTTTAATATATAATCCCTTATATTTTCAAATTTTATGTTATCACTAACCTTTTTTATAATTAATGATACCTTATCATATCCTACATCACTTATAGCTTTTTTAATTTCTTCATCATATTCTGGATTATAATACATGCTGTAATCAAAATTAAAATCAACTGTATTACCATCTTTAATGTACTCATAAACATAACCCATTATTGTAGATACTGAAATCTCTATTTCTTTAGAAATTTCTTCTAATGTATTTATAAAATCTCTCAATCCAATTTTTGTATATTTCTTCATAATTCCATATGTGCTAAGTTCATTAAATCTTAATTTCATTATCTTAGCATTTTTAGAACCCCTTAAAACATCTACAATCATATTAGTGCCAAAGGGTCTTTTCATTCTATAAATACATGATATTACCTTTTGTGCATCAATTGTTTTATCTTTAACTTCTCCTGAAGTATTGCAATTATAATATTAACTCTATCATAAACAAAATCTTCCTGGTTTTTATTTCTTTCTTCTGAAGGCATACCTCCATGATACCTTGCTACCTTATAGCCTTTCTTTTTAAATTTAGAAGCTTTAAAATATCTTCTCGCACTTCTTTAGTAGCTGTTGCAGTAAAAGCAGTAACGATTGGTCTTTCTTTTAATGATTCTATAAAACCTTTTATATTCCTATTTTTGCTCTTAATAATATGTTTTTTATAGACAAACTATCTACAGAACTATTTATATATGCAGCTTTAATTCCACTTTCTTTTATATTATCTACCTGGTCCTTCATAAGAGATATAAGTGGTGATATTACTATAGTTATTCCTTCAAATATAAGAGCTGGAATTTGATAACATATAGATTTTCCTCCTCCTGTTGGCATTACTGCTAAAACATCATTTCCATTTACTATCTCATTTATTATTTCTTCCTGTGATTTTCTAAAGGCATCATACCCAAAATATTCCTTCAATAACTTTCTTGCTTTTTCCAAAAAATCACCTCTTCACATTATTAAAAGCAAATAAAAAAAGCCGCAAGA
The DNA here is from genome assembly GCA_012519155.1 of Clostridiales bacterium. Taxonomy (GTDB): domain Bacteria; phylum Bacillota; class Clostridia; order Clostridiales; family Clostridiaceae; genus Clostridium. The sequence goes on along the minus strand of JAAYQS010000023.1, from coordinate 9,315 downwards.
CAAGCTTCTTAGCAAGCCTTACGACAATTACATGGTAGTCCATAGGGGAGTCGAACCCCTGATTTCACCGTGAGAGGGTGACGTCTTAACCACTTGACCAATGGACCAAGAACAGTTATTACTATATCACAAAGGAAATGAAAGGTCAAGCAAAAAAATTAAAAGAATGTTAATAATTACTTGTTTCATTGCAATTATATTATTGAATAAAATTCTAAAATCATGGATATAATATAAATAGCCTTTCAATTACGAAAGGTTGATAGCCACCGGGTTAGTATTTTTTTTTAAATGCTAACCCTTTTTTTATAAATTTCTTCTGCTAGTTCTATAATTTTATATACTTTTTCTTCATACTCTTTTTTAGCTACACCATAACAATTCATATGAACTGCATCTTTAACTAAGAATAAAATGTCATTTTTCCCTTGTTTTTTATTATACATTTCCTCAGCCATTTTATATGGAACTTTTTCATCCTTCATTCCATGGACAAAAAGCACAGGCAAATCTTTTCTTTTTACTATTTCATCAATAGGGTTAGATTCTTCTAAATTAAATTTAGCAAGCCTTATGAGTTTTTTATTAAGACATTTATAAATAATATTAATTGGAACATATTTATGATTTCCTATTGTGAATTTGATACAATCCTTAGCTCTAGAAAATCCACAATCATCTATTACAAATTTAACATCTTTATTATTTCCTCCAACTATCAATGAAGTAGAAGCCCCCATAGATTGTCCATGAAGTCCTAAAAAAAGCTCATCTTTATTAATTCTTTTTTTAATCTCTTCTATCCATAAATTTATATCATCCTTTTCATAATAACCATAAGTAGCATAAATTCCTTCACTTTCTCCATGACTTCTTGAATCAACTGCTAAAACATTAAACCCCTTATTTAAAAACATTCTAGCAAAAGCCATTGATGAATAGTGATTGCAGCTGTATCCATGAATCAAAATAACATATTTATTTGATTGTTTATATTTTTCAATAAAATATCCCTTTAAATTATAATTGTCTTTTGATTTTACAGTAACTTCTTCTATCTTTTCGTAATTATATATTTTTTTATCAAGCATATTAATCTTTTCAAGAGCAACAAATGCCATGTTTTTATCCTTACGCTTTTTAAATTCTGTCTGTTTAAAAGCTTCTTTATTCATAAAATATAATGTAAAAAAAACTAATACTATTATTACTAATACTACTACTATAATTATTTTACCCAAAAAATCCCTCCATAAATTATACTTTATAAATATAATATATCATTTCAATTGCTTTTTATTCTTACAATTTAATTTTTAAAAAATAGCTGTTACATATAATGCAACAGCTAAATATCAACTAATTTAAAATTTACTAAGCTAAAGCTTTATTTAAAATTTCAATTCTTTCATCACCAAGAATAACAGCTATTTTGCTTTCAACCTTTCCATTTTTAAATAATCTTTCCTTATTTGTTTCGGATACCTTTTTTAATTTTTCCTGGAATTTTTCATAAGTAATTAAATCATCTTGATATTCATCTACAAGATCCTTTACTGCTGTTCCTAATTCCTTTGGATTTTTGTAAACTAATCTCATTTCTTTTCTCCTTTTTAACAATAGTTATATAATTCATAAATATTATATCACTTTTTTATTTTTAGTTAATGAATAAATTGTAAAGATTGACAATATAAACAACATCATTGTAAAAATCACTTGATTTTTGTCAAAGGTTACAGTACTTGAACCTGGAGTTGTAGATGCATCCTCTGCTAGAGCTATATAGGAATCATCACTTATATTTAAATTTATATTTGAACCTTCTATTGAAGATTCTTTTTCTATTAGATCATTATTTTTTAACACAAATGTATAAAGCTTTTTATTATATGTATTATTTATGCCAATATCTATATTCTCTATATATGCTTTTTTATCTAGTATATCATATGCATTAATTTTATATACCTGTAATATTTTTTTATTTGTAATTTTATCTTCAAAAGTCTTCCACTCATTAGATTGTGCATCAATAATTTCTGATTGAATTTTTATATTCCAAGGTAAATTATATGATACAATATCACCAGATTTATGATTTTTATCTGCTAATTTTACACTTAAAGTTTCTATTTTATTTCTAATATCTTGTGAAATTTCTGTAATATCTTCATAATCAAGACTATTATACTTCTTAAGCATAAATGCAAGCTTTTCCTCATATTCACTACTTCCGTTTTTCTCTAAATCTTCCAAATAAGAAACATATTTTTCATAATCCTGTGGCAATTGGAGAGTAGTATAATCATGGTTTCCTTTTACTGTAATAGCCTTTATAGAAAAATTTTTAGGTGTATAATTGGAAGCACTTTTCATATTATTACCATTCATGTCCTCAATGATAATATTATTACTTTTATCATTATTTACCATAATAAAGCTTTCCCCCTCATTAGCTTCTGGGTAATAAGCAACTTTATTATTATTAACATATGTAACTTTAGTTTCACATCCAATACTTATACCATTAGCATTCCCTGGATCACTTACCTTAACTACTATAGCACCTTTACCACTCTTTAATGGATAATTGTTAACTTTTACAGTCTTATAACCAGAATAATCTATTGTTCCAGTTGCTAATAGTTTCATTTTATTTACATCTGTATTAGGAATACCTTGTTCATCTAAAATATCATAATAAACGCTATAAGTTGCACCTATGCTTTCGGACATAAACATTACAGAATCTAATATATCATAATCATTTGTAAAATCAAAAATATTCATATAATAAGCTTCATCAACTTTTTTATTATTAAGTGTAAAGCCACACTTTGTTATTGCTCCATATTTATCCCATTCATATTTCTTTTTATCATTATCATCAGCTAACTGAGCACTTTTAATGGAATAATTTAGATTTCCATTCTTGCCATTTAAGAGAATCTTATCTTCATAAGATATCCACATATAACCACCATCATATTTATTCTGACCCCAGCTGTTTTTTATAAGCCAAGCTCCATTATTTTCAGGTTTATAAGCATTTTTAAAATTTTCCTTTGAGTAATTATCATCCCAACCTACAATAGTTATTGCATGATTTACTGTTGTATCTGAACTTCCATTATAATAATAAGAATTTCCACTATAGTATGATGAATTATCATAATAACAAGATTCAACAGCACCATTCTCTTTAATTGCTCTTTTTACAGAATTAGTATCATTTGCAACGTATTCAATATCCGTAACATCAACTACTGTTTTTACACTATCCATATTAGAAGGTCTATTTATATTAGAATAAGAATATGGTATATCTTTTTCAAGCTTTGGTCCTGCACCTGAAGTAAAATATCCAGGCACAATTTGAGTAGGGCCTCCCTCACTAACAGTCCTATTCCATCCATATCCATTTTCATCTAACGTATTATACCATCTTGCATGTTCTTCTGAAAAATCAAAAGTCCCAAGTCCCTTAAGCTTAAAATATGCTTCTAAAGTTCCCATACCTGCAAATGCCCAACATACCTCATTTATACCTTGATTTTTAACAGAAGTTGTTAAGTTTAATTCTCGAGGATCATATTTAGAATCAAAACTTTCTAAAGCCCCAGACTTTGTAAGCTCAACATCATATATATTAGGTATCAAACCATTATATTTTGATACATCTCCATCTTTTAAATCATTACAATATTCCTCAAATTCCTTACTGTAATTAACATCTTGAACTTTTAATTCGTCGCTGCCTTCAGAAGCATATGATACTGCATAAAAAGAACTTTCAAAAGATAACATTATTGTCATAATAAAAACTATTTTACCTTTCAACTTAAACCTTTTCATCTTCTCATCCCCTAACTTTTTATAATTCCTCTATGTATGATACTCCATCTATAGCACTTATATCTGCTATTATTTGAGCATGGTCATATTTATTTTTAGATTTTATAGTACATACTGTACCTGTTATCCCTTTATCAATTTCCTTATTTTTAAGAACTTGAATATGTTTAACTTCAAATGAATTTTTCCTTGCATATTCTATTATGCTTTTTAATACATGAGAACCATTAAGTTCTACATATACTTCCATTATTCTTGATTTTCCATATATTTTGTTATCAAGTTTATTTAAAATTCCTATAATAAGTAAAATAAATATTGTTCCAATAATAGCAAGTTCATAAAAACCTATTCCAATAGCAAGTCCCATACATGCTGATGCCCAAAGACCTGCTGCTGTAGTTAAACCTTTAACTTGATTTTTACTTGTTACAAGAATAGTTCCAGCACCTAAAAAACCAATACCACTTACTACCTGTGCTCCAATTCTAGTAGGATCACTCACCTGTCCAAAATTATTATAAACGAATATATTAGTCATCATAACAGCAGCAGAACCTAAACATACAAGCATATGAGTTCTACATCCTGCTGCTTGACCTCTTCTACCTCTTTCAAGTCCTATTACACCACCACATATACTAGCAATTAATAATCTTAATGCAATAGAAAAGGAATTAATTTCAGATATATATGAATAAAAATCTTCAAACATATTATACCATCTCCTATTCTCTATGTTTTCTTGCTTCCTTAACTACCGCTTCCATTGCATATGCTACATAAAGCTGAGTACATATAAGTACTGATTTTTCGTCTATGTTAAATTTTTCATGGTGATTAGGATATGCCCTTCCCATTTCTTCATTACCAGCACCTACAAAAGCAAAAACTCCAGGAATATTTTTTTGATACATTGAAAAATCTTCTCCAAGCATTATTTTAGGAATAGACACAAGATTTTCATCATTAAATATCTTTTTTGCACCTTCAAGAGCTGTTTCAGTTGCTTCCTTATCATTAAAAACAATAGGATGAGCTGCTAAGTTATAATCTATATCTACTGTTGCTCCATAAGAAGCTGCTGTATTATATACCACTCTTTTTATTTCATTTTCTATAAATTTTGCAGTATTTATTGAAAAAGTTCTTACTGCTCCTTCAATATATGCATTACCATGAATTATATTATGCTGTGCCCCAGCCTTTATATGCCCTACTGTAACAACTGCTGAATCAATAGGATTAACACGCCTACTTATAATTGACTGCAAATTAAGCACAATTGCAGAAGCAACAAGACCAGCATCTATACATAAATGTGGTTTTCCAGCATGACCAGATCTTCCAGCAATATTTATTTTAAATATATCTGATTCTGCCATTCTAGGCCCTTCTTCTATTGATATTTTGCCACATTCAATATCAGTAAACACATGAAGTCCAAAAATTTCATCTACATCTTCATTTTGCAAGTATCCCTCTTCTATAATAAGTTTTGCTCCCTTACAATTTTCTTCAGATGGTTGAAATATAAGTAGAACTTTACCAGGTATTTCATTTTCATGCTTTTTTAAAATCATTGCAGCTCCAATAAGGGAAGCTGTATGTGCATCATGACCACAAGCATGCATAATTCCTGAATTTTGTGATGCATAAGAAACTCCAGTTTTTTCAGTAATCTTAAGGGCATCCATATCAGCTCTAAGTGCAATAGTTCTGCCTTCACCTTTTCCAATTGATGCAATAATTCCAGTTTCAGCCACTTCAATATATTCAATACTTAATTTATCAAGTTCCTCTTTTATCTTTTTTGAAGTTTCAAATTCCTGAAGTCCAAGTTCTGGATGTTTATGAAAGTGTTTTCTCAAAGAAATTATATGCTTTGCTATGTCTTTAGTCTCTTTTTTTATATCCATTTATCATTCTCCCAAAATTATATTTATAATAATAATATATAAAATTATTTACAAGGTCAACCAAATTATCAATAATAATAAGCAAGTTACATAATTGTTACAAAAAACACAGTAAATATTAATAATAATATAAAATTATATATAGAAAACTTTATTAAATATTCTTTAGAAGACTTTTTATCTTTGCTTTTAGAAAAATTACTTGCCATATTACTGCTGCAATAAAACTTATATGATATTAAACTTGCAAGAGATGCAATTATTGTTCCAAGCCCTCCTATATTTACTCCCAAAAGTATTTCTTTATACTTATTACTAAAACCTGTTACAAGCATTGTAGCTGGAACATTACTTATAATCTGACTACTAAAAATACTAGCTATATATGTAGATTTTGATGTACTTAAAATATTTTTCATAAAATCTTTTATAAATTCCATATTAGATATATTACCAACAAATATAAAAAAAGTTATAAATGTAAATATCAAAGAATAATCAACTTGCAAAAATAAATCTCTATCCAAAATTATTACTATAATGATTATTAGTGCAAAAACTAATTTATAATCTATAATATTAAACACAGAGCCAATAACTGCCATAAGCAAAAATAAATATAACACAGGTTTAAATCTTCCGCATATTTCTATACTTTCTATTGATACATTTATTTTTTTATTTTTTTGAAATAATATAAGCAATATAAGAATAATACCTCCAAGAAAAACAAACCTTCCTGTAATATTAATAAATTCTACAGTATTTATATTGTATTTTGTGTAAATATAAAGATTTTGGGGATTTCCTACAGGTGTAAGACTACTTCCTATATTTGCAGCAATTGTTTCAAGTATTATTGTATTCATCATATTTGCATTTGATTTATCTGCTAATATAATTGTTAAAGGCACAAAAGTTAATAATGAAACATCATTTGTTACAATCATAGAAACAAAAAATGTAATAAAAACTAATGCAAAGTTTACAGATCGCATACTTTTACATTTTTTAAGCAAAAATAGAGCTAAAGAATCTAGTATCCTTAGCTTTCTAAATGCACCTATAACTATCATAAGATTAAAAAGTAAAATAAGAACTTTAAAATTAATATAAGACAATTTAAAAGGAGAAAAAAATGATGTAATAATTGCAAGTAATGATGCAATTATTAACACACATTCTTTCTTTAAGAAACTAATTATATTTGCTTTTGTTAAATGAATATTATTTTTCATTTATATTATCTAAATACCTTACAGCACTTAAAGCTGCAACATTTCCTTCTCCAGCAGCTTTAATATACTGATATGGTTTTCCAGTACAATCACCTGCTGCAAAACAACCTTTTATATTAGTTTCCATTTGTCTTGTAACTTCAATATGCCCATCTTTTGTATTTAATCCTGGCACTAATTGTGCTGGAGATATGGCATCTTTTAATACAAATACTCCACTACATTCTATTGTGGAATTTTTGAGTTTTAGTTCTTTTATGATTCCTTCTTTATCTTTATTTGATATTTTTATTGGCTTATCCTGTATAACTACAATTTCTTTATTTAAATTATATTTTCCTTTATATAAAGGAATATAATAAACCTTTGATGCTACTTCATTTAAAAATTCAGCTTCCTTTTCACCTTCTAATGTAGAAGATATTACCGCTACTTCTTTATTTTTATAAAGCATTGCATCACAGGTGGCGCAATAACTTACTCCCCTGCCTAAAAACTCCTCTTCTCCTTCAATAGCCTTTGTAAATTCTACTCCTGTTGCAATAATAACAGATTTAGCTTCATAAATTTCTGTGTTAACTGCTAATGCGAAATAATTGCCCATAGAATATATATTATTTATTCTTTTTTCTGTTATTTCTATTTCTAATTCTTTTAAATGATTGTGAAATGTTTTTTTTAAGTCACTTCCTGAAATTTTAGGAAAACCTAAATAATTATTTATTTCAGTTGCCCTTTGAAGTTTTGCACTTAAATTATTAGTTCCAAAAAGTATAAAAGATTTATTACGTATCTTCGCATTAATAGCAGCTGAAATTCCTGCAGGACCAGTACCTATAATGGCTATATCATACCTTTTCATTTTTTATAGCACCTCTTCAATAGCCTCTTTTATAACTTCTTTAGGATTAAATCCTACCTTACTATCCTTAAGTTCACCATTTTTAAAGATTTTTATAGTAGGTATACTTGCTACTCTATAAGTGTTAGCTGTTACAGGTGAATCATCTACATTTATTTTTACAAACTTCGCTTCTTTTAATTCTCCTTCTATTTCTTCTATTACTGGAGCAAGCATTTTGCATGGCATACACCAATCTGCATAAAAATCTACAACTACTACTCCTTCATTTTGTAGTACTTCACTCTCAAAATTATTATCATTTATTTGTTTTGCCATATATAAAACCTCCTAAATAGCTAAAAAGCTTAATTTTAATTGATAATTGTTATTAATATTATATAACAATATATAATTATTTCAACACATAATTTATATAATATATATTATTCAAAAATTCATTATTATTACACCTAAAATTAAATAAGATTAAGTATTTCATCTTTGTATGAATATAAATTATTAGAATATGTACCTTTTATTTTAAAAGGTACACCTCCTAAAATAAATATTTCACCTTCCATATATATAGCTTCATCCACATCATGAGTAACAAATATTAAACTTCTATTTTCTTCTTTTAAGATACTTTTTAATTTTTTCATTATATTATATTTAACCTTATAATCTAATGACTTAAATGGCTCATCCATTAAAATCACCTTAGAGGGCTTTAAAAGTGCTCTTAAAATATTAATTCGCTGTTTCATGCCACCACTTAAGGATTCAATATAATTTTCTTTACATTTACTTAATTCAAGTAAATTTAAATAGAATTCAAATTTTTTTCCTGCTTCCTCTTTAGAATAATAATTATATATAAAAAGTTCAATATTTTCTTTCACAGTAAGCCAGGGAATAAGCCTATGTTCTTGAAAAACATAGCTTATATCATTTAAATTTATACCTGAAATATTTCCTGAATCAGCTTTTTCAAGTCCTGAAATTATATTAAGCAGTGTACTTTTTCCTCCCCCTGACTTTCCTAATATACAGTTTATATTATTAGTAAAACATATATTAAAATCCTTGTATATAGTTTTATCTCCAAATGATTTATTTATACCCTTAAGCTCAATTTTCATTTTTAATTCTCCATTTATTAGCTTTCCTTCGTATTAACATATTAATAGCATCAAAAATTATTGAAATAAAAGCTATTATTATTATCCAGCCAAATATTTTTGAAACATCAAAATTTGCCTTTGCATTTTGAATTGATGAACCAATTCCATATTTAGGTTGTCCATGTACTTCTCCTGCAATTACCACTTTAAATGCTAAAGAAAAAGAAGATACAAAATTATTTTCTATAAAATTTATTATTACTGGTATATATATTTTCTTTATCATTTCTTTTATTTTTATATTATATATTTTACACATTTGAATAATTTTA
>JAAYQS010000186.1 GCA_012519155.1 Clostridiales bacterium | reverse complement strand
TGGCTAGTCGGGAATTTACGACTGTGGAGTATCATATCAAATGCAAGTAGTTTTTATAACAAAAGCAGATACATTGAAACAGTAAAATTCTTGAAATGTTTATATTTGATTACATTTTAAGTAGCAGTATAGAATTATGATAAATGTTGGTGAATATAATAAATTAAGGGTAGCAAGAAAAGTAGACTTTGGTTTTTATCTTTCAGATGAAAAGGGAAATGAAGTACTTTTACCTAATGGTTCACTAAATGGGAACAATATAGAAGTTAATAGTACTATTAATGCTTTTATATATAGAGATAGCAGCGACAGGCTTATAGCTACACTAAAAACTCCTAAAATACAAGTAGGAAAGCTTGCATATCTTGAAATAGTTTCGCAAAGTAGTTTTGGTGCTTTTGCAGATATGGGACTTGAAAGAGATATATTTATTCCATTAAAGGAACAAAAGTTTAAATTATTAAAGGGTAAAAAATACATTTTATATGCATATGTTGATAAAACAGGCAGACTTACAGCTACAACTTTTGTAGACGATTATATGGATATAGGAACAGGGTATACAGTTGATGAAGATGTAACAGTTATTGCTTATGGTAGAGGTGGCGATAAAACTATAAGAGTGGCAATTGATGGTAAATACAAGGCAATAATACTTGCAAATGAACATTATACTGACATATATCCAGGAGATATACTAAATGTAAGAATTAAAAGGATATATGAAGATGGTGTAATAGGTGTAACTCAAAGAAAAAAGAGATTTGAAGCTAGAGATGAACTTCAAGAAAAGATTCTTCAGGAACTAAATTTAAATAATGGTTTTATGCCATATAATGATAAGACTTCACCTGAAATTATAAAAGAGAAATTTAAAACATCTAAAAATTACTTTAAAATGGCTCTTGGAGGACTTATGAAACAAGGAAAAATAACTCAAAATTCTGAAGGTACATTCTTAAAAAACAAAGTTGATTAGCAAAAGAAACTTATATATAATTAAGTTGTGGAGGGGTGACTATGAAGATACTTTTAGTTGAAGATGATGTTATTCAAAATAAAAATTTAGCTAGAATTATAGAAAAATATTATTTAGATATAAAAGTTTATAAAGCATTTTCAGTAAAAGAAGCCTTAGATATAGTAAATAATCAAAAAATTGACTTGATTTTTGAAGATATAAATCTTCCTGATGGAACAGGCATTGATCTTGCTAAAAAAATACGTGAAATTAAAGGATATGAACTTACAGGAATTGTCTTTATAACAAGTGAAATGTTTCAAGTTGTAGATGCCTTTAAAAATACTCATTGTTATGATTTTTTAGTAAAACCATATAATATTGAAGATATTAAAAGAATAATAGATGTATTTTATAAGGACAAGGAAGATATTCCTGAAGATAAGGGACCTTATAGTATAATAAATGTTGATAATAATGTGAGCATTAAGGTATACCATAATGATATAATTTTTGTTGAATATGTATCAAGAAAGTGTATTATTCATACTATTAAAAATGAAATTGAATGTAAAAGTATGACACTATCAAAATTATTAGAAGAAATAGAATCAGATACTATACTTCAATCTCACAAATCTTATATTGTAAATACAAAATATATAGAAAAAATTGACAAGCAGTATTCTAAACTTTGGGATATATCATTTATGGGAACTGACAAAAAAGCAGAACTTTCTGCAAAATTTAAGGATAAAATATTTGAAAGTTGGAATAAGGAATGAGCATTGTAGATAACTTTTTGAAATTATTTACTGTATTAACTATATACAATGTTATTTATAATAAAACAAGAGCAAAACATGCACTAGCTAGTATAATTTTAGCACTTTTATTATCTCTTTTTATGCCAGATGCTTTTATAGCAATAGAAATAACAGAGGACACTTATATATTATCTTATGTATTATCTAATTTTATAGTAATAGTTATATATTCTATTTTTATGAAATTCTTTCATAAGGAAATCATATTTGATGCCACATCAAGGATTATAATATGTTATGTAATAGGAATTATACCGGAATTTATTGTTACAGCTATATTTTCTATTTGTAAACTTGATAGAAGTAAAATATATTTGACACTAATGCTTTTAATAGCATATTATTTAACATTATTTATATCATACAATATTAGGAAAAAAGCTAAGTTTAATAGTGTTAAAATATCACTTTTGAATATAAAAATAGCAATAATGGGTATGGTTACTTTTGGTCTTATAGCAATAGTTGTAAAATTTGTAAGTACAGAATTAACTATAACAAGTAAAATGAAAATATTTTTGTATGTAATATTATTTTGCTTTGCATTAACAAGTCTTGTTTTATCTATTGATATAGTCCATGAAATGGGTGAAAAGAAGAATTTAGAAATGCAAGTTAAATACAATGATATATTAGAAGAATATATTCAAAGAATAAGGGCTACTGAACATGAATATAAAAACCATCTAAATGTAGTATATACTATGCTTGAGGTTGGGACTGATGATGAAATAAAAGATATGGTAAGAAAATATATAGATAATAATAAATCTAATGATAAATTAACTAAGCTTATATATATAAATAATACTATATTAAAGGCTGTAGTATATAGTAAATTATGCGAAGCTGAAAAGAAAAATATTAAATTTATTCATAATATAAAAAGTAATTTAAATGATAGTGGTTTAAAGGACGAGGAAATAGTAGTGCTTCTTACTAATCTTTTAAATAATGCAATTGAATCTGCAGAAAATAGTGAAAAAAAAGAAGTTGAACTTACAATAAAGGAAATAAATAATAATAATAAAGTTACTTATTCTATAAAGGTAAGAAATACTGGTAATAATCTTGAATCATTAAAAGTTTCGTCGATGGTAAAAAAAGGCTTTTCAAGCAAAGGAACAGGACGTGGCTATGGATTATATAATATTCAAAAAATTATTAATGCTCATAAGGGCAATTTAATAGTTGATATAATAGATAATAATAATATTGAAATAGAAGTTCAAATAAGACCATAAAAATCTAAATTATTATGAAATTATTTACATTAACATGAAATTGACAGAGTGTAACTTTTGTACATAAAAAACGCAATTTTATACAAAAGTTATATTTTTTATAAATAAATGTTTATAATGTAATCATAGAAAAAGAAATTTTGTACGAGTTTTAAAATTTTATTAAAAAATTAATGTTATCCTCCAACAAAAAAAGAAAAGCTAGTTTATGCTTTTCTTTTTTTAATCTTTTTTAAATGAAAAACATTATCAATTACTGTTGACATTTTGTATAAAATGTAATATAGTATTCCTTGATAGGAATACTACAATTCTTCTATAAGGAGTGATAAATATAGATATAGTTGAGAACTTAATGAATTTCTCCTTAACAAGACAAGAAGCAACCATATATTTATTCTTACTTAGAGAAGGAGATTTAAATGGCTATGAAGTTTCAAAGCTTACAGGAATATCTAGGTCTAATGCATATAATGCTCTAGCCTCATTAGTAGAAAAGGGAGCTGCATATAAAATTGAGGGAAATGCAGTGGTATATACGCCTGTAAATATTAATGAGTTTTGTTCAAATAAAATAAGATTTTTAGATTCTGTAAAAAAAGACCTTATTAAAAATATTCCAAGTAAAAAAGAACAATCTGATGGATACATAACAATTAAAGGTAAGAATCATATAATAGATAAAATGAAAAATATAATTTTAAATGCAAAAGAAAGAGTATATATTTCATTATCTGAAAATTTATTAGATATAGTAGTGGAAGAACTACAAGAAGTATCTAAAAAAGAAATAAAAATAGTTATAATTACTGACAAAAAAAATGATTTTGAAAATGCAATATTTTATTATTCAAGGAAAAAAACAAACCAAATTAGAATTATTGCAGATTCTAAAATAGTATTAACAGGGGATGTAGAAGATACATGTCTTTATTCTAGTAACAATAACTTAGTTGAAGTTTTTAAGGAAGCTTTAACTAATGAGATAAAGTTAATTGAATTAAATAAAGGGAGAGATAAATAATATGCTAAAGAAACCATTTGTAACAAAAGAACAAATTGAAAAAATTGCAAAGGAATATCCTACACCTTTCTACATTTATGATGAAAAAGGAATAAGAGAAAATGCTAGAAAATTAAAAAAGGCTTTTTCATGGAATAAGGGATATAAAGAATATTTTGCTGTAAAGGCAACTCCAAATCCTTATATTTTAAAAGTATTGCAAGAAGAAGGCTGTGGAACTGATTGTTCATCATTAACTGAACTTATGATGTCAGACAAATGTGGCTTTAAGGAAAGAGATATTATGTTTTCTTCAAATGATACACCAGCTGAAGAATTTAAACTTGCTAGAGAATTAAATGCAACTATTAATTTAGATGATATTACTCATATTGATTTCTTAAAAGAAGTAGCAAGTATTCCAAAGATAATATCATGCAGATATAATCCAGGTGGAAAATTTGAACTTGGAACTGATATAATGGATAATCCTGGGGATTCTAAGTATGGTATGACTAAAGATCAACTTATTGAAGCTTTTAAGAGATTAAAAGAACTTGGAGTAGAAGAATTCGGTATACACTCATTTTTAGCAAGTAATACAGTATCAAATGAATATTATCCAGCACTAGCTAAAATTCTTTTTGAAGTAGCAGTAGAATTAAAAGAAAAAACTGGTGTTCATATTGGATTTATTAATCTTTCTGGTGGAGTTGGAATTCCATATACAGAAGATAAAGAACCAAATGACATTATGGTAATAGGTGAAGGTGTAAGAAAAGTTTATGAAGAAGTATTAGTACCAGCTGGTATGGGAGATGTTTCAATATACACAGAACTTGGAAGATTTATGCTTGCACCATATGGAGCATTAGTTACAAAAGCTATTCATGAAAAGCATATTTATAAGGAATATATTGGTGTTGATGCATGTGCAGTAAACTTAATGAGACCAGCTATGTATGGAGCATATCATCACATTACGGTTTTAGGAAAAGAAAATGAACCAAAGGATCATAAATATGATGTAACAGGATCATTATGTGAAAATAATGATAAGTTTGCCATAGATAGAATGCTTCCAAAGATAGACATGGGTGATTATTTAGTAATTCACGATGCTGGAGCACATGGTTTCTCTATGGGATATAATTACAATGGTAAATTAAAATCTGCTGAGCTTTTATTAAGAGAAGATGGATCTGTTAAACAAATAAGAAGAGCAGAAACTCCAGAAGATTATTTTGCAACACTTGACTTTAATTTTTAAAAGTTTAACTATTAGTGCTAGACTATGATATATTTCATAGTTTTAGCACTTTTTTTCATTTTTATTTAAGAAAATATGATAAATTGATTAATTACGTGTAAAATGATAAAATTAGAAAGTAACAGGAAATTTAGGCTTGTTATTGTATAATTCATAAAAAAATGCAAAAGAGGCAATTATATGAATGGAAAGGATTTATTTAAAAATTCAATAGGACATTTTAAGACTATAACAAATCACAAAAGACTTGTTATGAAATATTGCTTTAAGGTTGGTCTTTACAAGCAAGCTGTTTTACATGACTTATCGAAGTATTCTTGGATAGAATTTAAAACAGGTATAAAGTATTATAACGGTTCAGTAAGTCCTAATGGAATTGAAAAAAGAACTGTAGGAGTATCTGAGGCTTGGCTTCACCATAAGGGAAGAAATAAACATCATTTTGAATATTGGCTTGATTATGGAATGGATCCTTCAAAAGGAATTATTGGTATGGAAATGCCTAAAAAATATGTAATCGAAATGTTTATAGATAGAATGTGTGCATGTATAAATTATGAAAAGGATAAATATACAGATGAAAGCCCTCTCATTTATTACAATAGAGGAAAGAATCACTACATTCTTCATGAAAACACAAGAGAAATGTTAGAAATGCTTCTAGAAAAACTTGCAAAGGATGGACAAAAAACAACATTAGACTATATAAAAAATGTTATGCTTAAATAAATTTATTTACAAGGAGAGGAAATGGTTGAAAAATATTCACATAACAGAGGATGAAGTGGAAATTTCAATACTAGAAATATGCAAATATGGTATGATGTTTTCTATTTTACCAATAATTATTTTATTTTTTGTATATTACTTTATAAGAGGTACATATGATTTTTTATCATCACCTTGGACAACATATTTTATTACATTAGCAATATTTATTGGGTTATTTGCATTACATGAGCTTGTTCATGGAATTGCATACTATGTATATAACGGAAGAGATTTTAAAAGCATTCATTTTGGAACTGATGAAGAATACTTAAAACCATATTGT
>JAAYQS010000185.1 GCA_012519155.1 Clostridiales bacterium | reverse complement strand
CCTGGAGCATATGGAATAGGAGATTTTGGGAAAGAAGCATATAGATTTGTAGACTTTCTAGAAAAATCAGGACAAAAAAATTGGCAAATTCTTCCTCTAGGACCTACTAGTTATGGAGATTCTCCATATCAATGTTTTTCTGCTTTTGCTGGTAATCCTTATTTTATAGATTTTGATAAGCTTGTGGAAGAGGGACTTTTAGAGGAAAAAGACTACATTGATGTAGATTTTGGAGTAAATAAAACTAGAGTTGATTATGCATTAATATTTGAAAGTAAATATAAAGTATTAAAGATAGCATATTCTAATTTTAGTAAAAAGGGAAAATTTAAAGAATTAAAAGAAGAATTCAAAAAATTTAAAAAAGAAAACAAGTTCTGGCTTGAGGATTATGCATTATATATGGCAGTTAAAAATCATTTTGATTTAAAGAGTTGGTCTGAATGGGATGATGACATAAAGAAAAGAGAACCTGAAGTACTAGCAAAATATAAAAAGGAATTAAAGGATGATATTGAATATTGGTCTTTCCTTCAATTCTTATTCTTTAAACAATGGTATGAATTAAAAGCATACGCTAATGATCTTGGTATTGAATTTATAGGAGATATTCCTATATATGTTGCATATGACAGTTGTGATACATGGAGTCATCCTGAAAACTTCCAAATGGATATGAAGAAGTTTGAACCTACAGTTGTTGCAGGTTGCCCACCTGATGCATTTTCTGAAACAGGACAATTATGGGGAAATGTTATATATGACTGGGATAAAATGAAAAAAGACAAATATACTTGGTGGGTATCAAGAGTTAGAGAAAGTTTAAAATTATATGATGTTTTAAGAATTGATCACTTTAGAGGTTTTGAAGCATATTGGGCAATACCATATGGTGATGATACAGCAATAAATGGTAAGTGGGTTAAAGGACCAGCTATGTCATTATTTAAGGAAATCAAAAAGCAACTTGGAGATATTAATGTTATAGCTGAAGATTTAGGGTTCTTAACAGATGAAGTTATTGATTTCTTAAGAGAAACAGGATATCCAGGAATGAAAATACTACAATTTGCATTTAATGGAGAAGGAGATAATGATTATCTTCCACAAAATTATGGAAGAAATTGCATAGCTTATACTGGAACTCATGATAATGATACTTTTGTAGGTTGGTTTACTGAAAGTTCATCAACAGAAGAAGCAACTATAGCTAAAACTTATTTAGGTTTAAATAGCGAAGAAGGCTATAACTGGGGCTTTATTAGAGGTGTTTGGTCAAGTGTTGCAGATGTTGCTATAGCACCAATGCAAGATTTTCTAAATCTTGGAGCTGAAACTAGAATGAATACGCCATCTACAACAATGGGAAATTGGCAATGGAGAGCTGAAGATGGAAGCTTTGATAATGCTTTAGCTGACAAGATTTATGAAATGAATATTTTAACAGGTAGATTTTTCCCAGAAGTTATTGAAGAAGATGAGGATGAGAAAGAAGAAGAAAAATAATACATTGTTAAATAGTTGACAAAGAAAATAATTAGTAATATTATATATATAAAATAGAATAATTCTTCGGGGCAGGGTGTAATTCCCTACCGGCGGTAAAGCCCGCGAGCAATTATTAATAATTTTTGCAGATTTGGTGTAATTCCAAAGCCGACAGTATAGTCTGGATGAAAGAAGATGTAGTTTAAGGTATTTTATATTATTTTAATTTGTATTTTTGCTCTGAAATATTTATATTTCAGAGCTTTTTTTTATAAATATATAAATTATGTTTGCTGTCCTAATCTTTATTAAGATTAGGATTTTTTTATTAATTTTGTGAGGTGATACTAATGATAACAGATAAAGATAAGGAATATATGGGTATTGCATTAGAATTAGCTTCTAAGGGAATGGGGCATGTAAGTCCTAATCCTATGGTAGGGGCTTTGATAGTTAAAGATAATAATGTTATAGGTTCTGGATATCACATGAAGTATGGAGAAGGGCATGCAGAAGTAAATGCATTTAAAAATGCAGAAGAATTTGATGTGTCTGGTGCAACTATGTATGTAACACTTGAACCCTGTTCTCATTATGGTAAAACACCTCCATGTGCAAAAAAAATAATAGAAAAAAAGATAAGAAGGGTGGTAATAGGAACCCTTGATCCTAATCCTCTTGTTGCAGGAAAAGGAGTTTATATGTTAAAGGAAGCTGGTATTGAAGTAGAGTGTGGCGTTTTAGAGGATGAGTGTTTAAAATTAAATGAAGTGTTTATGAAATATGTAGTAACTAAAAGGCCTTTTGTACTTATGAAAAGTGCTATGTCTCTTGATGGAAAAATAGCTACAAAAACTGGTGAGTCAAAGTGGATATCTGGGGAAGAATCAAGAAAAAATGTGCACATATTAAGAAAGCAATATTCTGCAATTATGGTAGGAGTAAATACAGTAATTAAAGATAATCCAAGTCTTACTTGCAGGATTGAAGAAAATATAAATCCTATAAGAATTATAGTAGATAGCAAATTAAGGACGCCATTTGATTCTAACATTGTTAAAACAGCTAATGATGTTAAAACCATAATTGCATGTACAAGTTCTGCTTCATTTGAAGATAGAAAAAAGTTTGAAAATATGGGCGTACAGATTTTAGTTTGTGCTGAAGATAGTGAAAAAAGAGTATGTTTAAATGATTTAATTGAAAGGTTAGGACAACTTAATATAGATAGTGTTTTACTTGAGGGAGGAGCTACGCTAAACTTTTCAGCATTAAAAAGTAATATAGTTGATAAAATTCAGATGTATATAGCACCAAAGATAATAGGAGGAAATAATGCTAAGGGACCTATAGCTGGTGATGGAATTGATAAACTTAGTAAGGCCTTTAAGCTTACAAATCTCCAATATAAAAAAATGGGTCAAGATATATTAATAGAAGGATATATGGATAAAGGTAAAAAGGAGGATTAGATATGTTTACTGGAATTATAGAAGAAGTGGGAAAAGTAGCTTTCTTAGAAAGAAATGCTAATAATTCACAAGTAAAGGTAATGGCTAAAAAGGTGCTTAAAGAAACAAAACTTGGAGATAGTATAGCTGTAAATGGTGTTTGTTTAACAGCAACTCATATTGGCAGTGATTACTTTATTGCAGATATTATGGATGAAACATACAGAAGAAGTAATCTTGGCAATTTGAGAAAAGGTAGCATTGTAAATTTGGAAAGAGCTCTTACATTGCAGTCTCGATTAGGAGGGCATATAGTAACTGGTCATATAGATGGTACAGGAAAGATAGAAAAAACATATAAAGAAGATATAGCTACATGGATTGTAATAAATACATCTATTGAATTACTTAAATATATAGTGGAAAAGGGTTCAATAGCTATTGATGGAATAAGTCTTACTGTGGCATATGTTTCTTCTGAATGTTTTAAGGTATCAATAATTCCTCGCACAGGTGAAGAAACTACATTATTGACTAAAAAAGTAGGGGATATAGTAAATATTGAATGTGACATTGTAGGAAAATATATAGAAAAGTTTATTAATAATAAAAATGAAAAAAATACAAAACAAGATTCAATAAGTGAGAAATTTTTGCTTGAAAATGGTTTCTTTTAATAAACATAAGAAAAGATGAAAGGTGTGATAAATGTGGAAAAGTTTAATACAATTAATGAGGCCCTTGAAGATTTAAAAAATGGAAAAATAATAGTGTGTATTGATGATCCAGATAGAGAAAATGAAGGTGATTTAATATGCGCAGCTGAATTTGCAACTAAAGAAAATGTTAATTTTATGGCATGTTTTGCAAAGGGATTAATATGCATGCCTATGAGTAGCTACTATACTGAAAAACTATCACTTGAGCAAATGGTAACAAATAACACAGATAATCATTGTACTGCATTTACTGTTTCAATTGATCATATTGATACAACTACTGGTATTTCTGCAGAAGAAAGAGGAATAACAGCTAGAAAATTAGTTGAAGATAATGCTAAAACTGAACATTTTAGAAGGCCAGGTCATATGTTTCCTCTTAAAGCTAAGAATGGTGGTGTCCTTGAAAGAAGAGGTCATACAGAAGCTACAGTAGATTTAGTTAAGCTTGCTGGATTAAAGGAATGTGGCTTATGTTGTGAGATTATGAGAGATGATGGCACAATGATGAGAACAACTGAACTTTTAGAATTTGCTAAAAAGCATAAACTTAAAGTAATAACAATAGCACAACTTATAGAATACAGAAAGAAGCATGAAAGAATAATGAAAAGAGTTACTTGTGCTAAATTACCAACAAAATATGGAGATTTTAAAATCTATGGTTATGTAAATAAAATAAATGGAGAACACCATGTGGCATTAGTTAAAGGTGAAATAAATGATAATGAACCTATACTTACAAGAGTACATTCTGAATGCCTTACAGGAGATGCACTTGGTTCTAGAAAATGTGACTGTGGTGAACAATATGATGCAGCTATGAAAAAAATACAGGAAGAAGGGAAAGGAATACTTGTTTATCTAAGACAAGAAGGAAGAGGTATAGGGCTTATTAATAAACTTAAAGCATATGCACTTCAGGATCAAGGTTATGATACAGTAGATGCTAATATAGCGTTAGGGCTTCCTGTTGATGCAAGAGATTATACGGTAGGTGTTCAAATACTTCAGGATTTAGGAGCTACAAAGCTTAGACTTATGACAAATAATCCTAAGAAGATAGAGGGGCTTGAAGAGTATGGAATTGAAATAATAGAGAGAGTTCCATTAAAAATAAAACCAAACAAGAATGATGAATTTTATTTAAGAATTAAGAAAGAAAAAATGCAACATATGTTATAAATTTTAAAATTAATTTTAATAAAAAGGAAAGGTGAATAAAATGAATATAATAGAAGGAAAATTAGTAGCAAAAAATATAAAGATAGGAATAGTAGCTGCAAGATTTAATGAGTTTATAGTTTCGAAATTAGTTGATGGTGCATTAGATGGGTTAAAAAGACATGGGGTAGCAGATGAAGATATTTCAATTGCATATGTGCCAGGAGCTTTTGAAATACCCCTTGTAGCAAAGAAAATGGCTGAATCTGATAAATATGATGCTGTAATATGTTTAGGAGCAGTTATTAAGGGATCAACAGCTCATTTTGATTATGTATGTGCAGAAGCTTCTAAGGGTATAGCTATGGCATCTTTAGAAACAGGTAAACCTGTTATATTTGGTGTGCTTACTACAGATACAATTGAGCAAGCTATTGAAAGAGCTGGAACAAAGGCTGGAAATAAAGGATTTGATGTAGCGTCAACTGCAATTGAAATGGTTAATTTAATGAACAATTTGTAATAAAAGAAATATTTTATTAAATAGCTTTGAAGCTTAATTTTTAGCTTCAAGGCTATTTTTTATATAAATAAAAAAGAAAAAAGTTGTAGAAAAGTATATAAGAATGTATAATAATTTAAAAGTTATCCACAGAAACAGAAAAAATCAATTTTTATTCACAAGTTATAAGCTATATATACTGTAAATGTGTTAATAATGTGGATAACATCGGTGGATAATGTTGATAAGTTTTGCTATTAGGGCAAAAATGTTAACATTATATTAATAAAAAATTAACACAATATGTATGATACAAATATGTTTGAGCAACAATATAGTGTATATAAGTCACATTATTATGATTTAAGCTGAAAAATACGTAAAAAAGCAAATATACATTAAAAAAAGTTATAAACAGTAGAAAAATATATGTGGATAAAAATTGTGGATAATGTTAATAAGTAGGTGCAAAATGAAATATAATAAAAAAATTATTAAAGCTGAATTTATAAAAAGACCTAATAGGTTTAATGCTCTTGTAAAAATTAATGGAACTGAAACTACAGTACATGTACCTAATACAGGAAGGTGCAAGGAACTACTATATGAGGGTGTTACAGTACTGCTACGAGAAGAAAATAATGAAAAAAGAAAAACAAAATATGATTTAATATGTGTCTATAAAAGAGATGAATTAATTTGTATTGATTCACAAATTCCTAATAAGGTTGTAAAAGAAGCATTATTAAATAAAGCTGTGGATAAGTTGAAAAAGTATACCAAAATTGAAAGTGAAAAGTTTTATGAAAATAGTAGATTTGATTTTAAACTTTCTACAGAAAATAATGAAGAATATTACTTAGAAGTAAAGGGAGTAACATTAGAAAATGAAAAGTTTGCAATGTTTCCTGATGCTCCAACAGAAAGGGGCACAAAACACATTAACGAACTTATAAAGGCTAAAAAAGCAGGAAAAGGTGCTGGAGTACTTTTCTTAATTCAAATGAAAGATGTTAAAAGTTTTTCTCCAAATTATGAAACTGACATTAAATTTTCAAGTGCATTAAAAGAAGCTTATAAAGAGGGTGTTGATATTTTTGTTTATTCTTGTATTGTTACAGTAGAGGAAATATTTATGTATAAGCCTATTAAGTTAATTATTAATTAATAATATTTTAATAGAGATTAATGTTAATTAAGCTTCTACATACTATGTACATATAAAAAATGAATATATATTAAAAAAATATTTTTATAGGCTAATATCTTTTATATTAAAATTTTAAATAGTATAATTAAAGGTACGAAAGGTTATGAGGAGGCTTGAAATGGAAAAAAATATAAATACATTCCAGAAATAAAAGGAACGTTAAGAAATCATACAATAGAAGTGCCACAAGTAATTAGAGATTGTAGTGGTATAAAAATTTTTGGAAAAAGAATAAAATCTATTTTATTTACAACAGATGTAGCAATAATTAAAAATACTAATGCAGATGCAATAATTGCTGTATACCCGTTTACTCCACAGCCGCTCATAACTGAAGCCTTAGTTATGGCTGCTGATGTACCTGTTTTTTGTGGTGTGGGAGGAGGAATTACTCAAGGAAAAAGAGTTGTTAATCTTGCCTTAGATGCTGAATTTAAGGGAGCTATGGCAGTTGTACTTAATGCACCTACATCTAATGAAATTGTAAAAAATGTAAGAGAAACTGTAGATATACCTGTTATTGTTACTGTTTTATCTGAAGAAGAGGATATAGCAAAGCGCATTGAAGCAGGGGCAAGCATTATAAATGTAAGTGGTGGCAATAAAACAGCAAGCATTGTTAAAAGTATAAGAGAAAAATATCCAAAGTTTCCTATAATAGCTACTGGAGGCCCTACCAATGAAACAATAAAAGAAACAATAGTAGCAGGTGCAAATGCAATATCATATACTCCACCTAGTTCTGCTGAAATATTTAGTGAAATCATGGATAAATACAGAAAAAAATAATAAAAACTTGTTTTTCCAAAATTAATTAGATATGGTATACTATTATATATTTTGTTATCATTTTAATTTTAGGTAAGGAGATTTTAATTTGCTTAGTAAAAATGAATATATTGTAGATAGATTAGAAGAAGATTTTATTATAATAATAGATTCATTAGGCAATACTATAAGTATAAAGAAGGATAAAATTCTTACGAAAGTAAAAGAGGGAGATATTATTACAAAATGCAATAATAAATATTGTATATTAAAACAAGAAACTAGTAATGTTAAAAAGGGCATAGAAAATAAATTGAAAGGTATGTGGGATGAATAATGGAAAGTGCACAGAAATTAAGAAAATCTAATAATATTTTACTTGACTGGGTAGCTCCAGTTATTATCGCTTTTTTTATAGCACTTGTTGTTAGACAATTTGTATTGTATAAGGTTTATATTCCTTCAGAATCAATGTCTCCAACTTTAAATGTTGGTGATCAATTATTTGTAAGTAAAGTATATAATTTAAATAAAATAAAAAGAGGAGATATATTAGTTTTTAGATCTGAAGAATTAGATGATACATTAATAAAAAGAGTAATAGGTTTACCTGGTGATAGAGTTTGCATAAATAATGGTTCTGTCTCAGTAAATGGAGAAGTTTTAAATGAGTCATATGTTGAAAATGCTAGTAATAATTATGGTGAATTTCAAGTGCCACAAGGAAAATATTTCTTTTTGGGAGATAATAGAATAAGTTCATATGATTCAAGTAAATGGCAAAATCCATATATTGATGGTAAAGATATTCAAGCTAAGGCTATATTAAAGGTTTATCCTTTTAGTGATTTTGGTTTTTTAAAATAAATTTTTCAAGTGATTTTAGACAAAAATTATTCTTTTAGACAAAAAAATGACAATATAGTATGGTATTATTATAGAAATATTTAAACTATTAGTCGTAACATATGAAGGAGAGGTGGCAAGATTGGAAGATAAGAATCCTAAAAAGATAAATATATCATTTATAATATATATATCGATAATATTATTCTCATTATCAACAATATATTATTTAGTGAATTCCTATGTAAATAAAGAAATTTCCTATGATGAATTTTTAAAATTAGTAAATCAAAATGAAATATCAGAGGTAATTGTAACAAGTGATAATATTGAAATAGAACCTAAAGAAGGAACAGAATATTATGGTAGAAAACTTTATACTGCAAATATGGGTGATAAGGATTTAGTACAAAAATTAACAGATGCAGGTGTTACATTTAAAGCAAAAAATCAAAAAGAGTCAATTATAATGAATTTTGTATTAACTTGGGTTTTACCACTAGTTTTGTTTTATTTCCTTTGGAAAATACTATTTTCAAAAATGGCAGGAAAAATGGGTGGTGGTTTAGGTTCAATTGGCAAGAATAATGCTAAGGTTTATGTTGAAAACGAAATTGGAGTTACATTTAAAGATGTAGCTGGTCAAGAAGAAGCTAAAGAATCACTAGAAGAAGTTATTGATTATTTAAATAGACCTAAAAAATATACGGAAATAGGTGCAAAGCTTCCAAAAGGAGTACTTTTGGTAGGACCTCCAGGTACAGGTAAAACACTTTTAGCAAAGGCAGTAGCTGGTGAAGCAAAAGTTCCATTCTTTTCATTATCAGGTTCTAGTTTCGTAGAAATGTTTGTTGGTGTAGGAGCTTCAAGAGTAAGAGAATTATTTAAGGAAGCTGAAGGTAAAGCACCATGTATTATTTTTATTGATGAAATAGATGCTATAGGAAAGAGTAGAGACAATCGATATCAAAGTAATGATGAAAGAGAACAAACTCTTAATCAATTATTATCTGAAATGGACGGATTTGATTCAACTAAGGGAATAGTAATTTTAGCTGCTACTAATAGACCAGATGTTTTAGATAAAGCCCTTTTAAGACCAGGAAGATTTGATAGAAGAGTCACAGTTGATAAACCAGATTTAAAAGGAAGAGAAGCTATATTAAAAGTTCATTCTAAAGATGTATGTTTAGATGATAAAGTAGATTTAAATGAAATAGCAAAGGGAACTCCTGGTGCTGTAGGAGCTGATCTTGCAAATATTGTAAATGAAGCGGCTTTAAGAGCTGTTAGACAAAATCGTAAGGTAGTAAAACAAGAAGATTTGCAAGAATCAATAGAAGTAATTATAGCTGGTAAGGAGAAAAAAGATGCTATTCTTTCTAAAAAAGAAAAAGAATATGTTGCATATCATGAAGTAGGACACGCACTTGCAGCAGCAATGCTTGAAGGCACCGATCCAGTACATAAAATAACAATTGTCCCTAGAACTATGGGAGCTCTTGGTTATACTATGCTAATAGAAGATGAAGAAAAACACTTACCTTCAAAAGAATCTTTATTAAATGAAGTTATTATAAAACTTGCAGGTAGAGCAGCAGAAGAAGAAGCTTTTGGGTTAGTTTCTGCTGGTGCATCTGATGATATTCAAAAGGCTACAAAAATTGCAAGAGCAATGGTAACTGTTTATGGTATGAGTGATAAATTTGATATGGTAGCATTAGAATCTATTCAAGATAGATATTTAGATGGAAGAGCTGTTAGAAATTGTAGTGAAGAAACTTCAACAATGATTGATAATGAAGTATTAAAAATAATAAAGGATTCACATAAAAAAGCAAGAGATATTTTAAAGGATAATAGAGACTTATTAGATAAGATTGCTAAAATTCTCATTGAAAAGGAAACTATTTTTGGTGATGAATTTATGGAAATTGTTAGAGAAAAATATCCTAATTTAAAAAAGAAAGATGAAAAGGACGAAGATAAAGAACAAAATGAACTTTCATTAGATAAAAGTCAAGATAAGGAATTAGATAATCAAAAATCAGTAGATGCATATATTGATGATGAAAGTAATAATAATTAGTTTTTTATTTTGAAAATAAACATTGATGCAGAATATGAGTATAGTTTAAAACTTTCTTGTATTCTGCATTAGTATTCTTTGGATTTTTATTATGATTTTAAGGAGAGATTAATTTTGAATAAAGAATTAGAACTTGAAAGTGAAAAAATTAAATTAGAGGAAGTTCTTAATTTATTAAATGTAGAAACTCTTAATTATATTACAAAGAGAAAATATATAAAAGAATATATATTAGAAAATAGAAAGAGAGCTTTAGAAGAATATAAAGAGGATGAAGATAAATATATAGAATACTTTGATCATGAAACATATGTAAAGGAAGAAGCTTACAAGGCAATTGATAAGAAATTAAAAGAACTTACAATTTTAAAAAAGTCACCTTATTTTGGAAAGGTCACATTTAGTGAAGAAGACATTGGGGTAAATGATATATATATAGGCCGCTTTGGTGTTATGAAGGAAAATGGATATGAACCTGTTATAATTGATTGGAGAGCTCCAATTGCATCACTTTTTTATAAAGGAACCTTAGGCGAAGCTTCTTATGTTACTCCTGAAGGTGAAGAGCAAGCTAATATAATAGGTAGGAGACAACTTGTTATAAAGAAGGGAGAATTAAAAGGAATTTTTGATTCTGCAATAGATGTTAAAGATGAGATACTTCAAATGGTTTTAGCTGAAAATACATCTAAAAATCTTCAAGATATAGTTATGACTATTCAAAAGGAACAAGATGAAATAATAAGGGCACCTAAAGATAAAGTGATTGTAGTAAATGGTGTGGCTGGATCTGGTAAAACAACTATTGCTCTTCATAGGGTTTCATATCTTTTATATAATTATAGAAAACAATTTGGAGATAAAATTTTAATATTTGGTCCAAATGATATATTTATGGATTATATATCAGAAGTTCTTCCATCATTAGGAGAAAGTAATGTACTTGAGCAGACATTTGAAAGCTTTGCACTTAAGGAAATAAATATTAATTATGAAATTAAGGGACCAGCTTATTATTTTGAAGAATCAATAAAGGGAAATGAAACTGTAAAAGAAGAATATATTTATAAAAATTCAGATGCATTTTTGGAATTTTTAGATAAGAAGGTTGATGAATTAAATAAGAATTATTTTAAAATTCAAGATATAACATTTTTTAATAAGGTTATTGTGGATGTAAACGAAATAGACGAATTGTTTAATAAGTATTATATTAACATGCCTTTATTTAGGCGTAGTGAGAAAATAAAAAGAATTCTTACATTAAAAATTAAAGATAAGAGAGATGAATATGTAAGAAAATTAAATAATGACATAAAGACTAAAATAGAATCCTTATCAAAAGAACAATATGAAATAGAAAAAAATGATATTGAATTTAAAAGAAGAATAAGAATCAGAGAAATAATTAGAGAAGTTATGAATTCTAGAAATAGATTAGATAGTTTTATTAATCATTTAGATGTTACAGAATTATATAAAAAATTAACTGGTACTGATGAAATTGGATATGTAGATCTTGCTGGAATATTATACTTAAAAATAAAATTAGAAGGTGCTAAATATAAAAAAGAAATTAGGCATATTGTAATAGATGAGGCGCAGGATTATAGTATAGTGCAATTCAAGGTTATAAAAGCTCTAACATCATGTAAAAGTTATACAATAGTTGGAGATAAAAATCAAAGACTTGTAAAGGTTGATGATGAACCTGCTATGCTTAATCTTCATAAAATTTTTGATAAAGATGATATTGTCAATTATGAACTTTTAAAAAGTTATAGATCAACAAAACAAATAATGGATTATGCATCAAGCTTTTTAGATGATAAAAAAGTAGTGCCTCTTGTAAGAGAAGGTGAAGAGGTTCTTGTGGAGAATACAGAAAATGATCAAGATAAAATTGAGACTATAATATCATTAATAGAAGATTATGAAGAAGATGGACTTGAAAGTATAGCAGTTATTGTTCAAGATATTAATGAGTTAAATAAAGTTTCTGCCATGATAAAAAATAAAATAAAGATTTTGACTTTTGATAGGGATGATCTTATATATAGTGGAGGCAAAGTAATTATACCAAGCTATTTTGCTAAAGGGTTAGAGTTTGATGGAGTTATAATAGTTGAAAATAACAAGGAAGTTGATGGATTGATTAAGTATATTATGTGTACACGAGCACTTCATAGACTTTCAGTTGTTAAATAATATAGGAGAGTGTTTTTTATGCAAAAAGAATTAGCTAAAGAGTTAATTAGTTTTATAGATAAAAGTCCTACAGCTTTTCATGCAACTAAAACTGCTGTAGATATTTTAAAAAGTGCAGGTTTTAAAAAATTAGAAAATAGTGAAAAGTGGAATTTAAAAGCTGGTGACAAATATTATATAGAAAAAAATAAATCTGCATTTATTGCATTCATAGTTGGAAATAAAAAAATATATAATAATGGATTTAAAGTTATTGGAGCACATACAGATTCACCTTGTTTTAAAATTAAACCTAAATGTGAAATTAACGTTGAAAATTCATATGTTAAATTAAATACAGAAGGGTATGGTGGAGCTATCTTAAGCACTTGGTTTGATAGACCATTATCTATTGCAGGAAGAGTAGTGTTAAAAGGTAAATCTTCTCTTAAACCAAAAGAAAAATTAGTAAATATAAATAAACCTATATTAATAATACCTAATATGGCAATACACATGAATAGAAATGTAAATGATGGTTATGCAATTAATAAGCAAAAAGATACACTTCCTCTTGCAGGATTAATAAATGAAAAACTTGAATATAAAGATTATTTAGTTAATTTAATTTGTACAGAACTTGAAGTAGATAAGAAAGATATACTGGATTTTGATTTATTTTTATATGAATATGAAAATGGTTGTTTGTTAGGAGCTTATGAAGAATTTATATCATCATCTAGACTTGATGACTTATGGATGGTATTTGCTGGGGTAAAAGCTTTAAGTGCTAGTAACTCAAGTGATTATACAAATGTATTAATATGTACAGATAATGAAGAAATAGGAAGTTTTACTGAAAGTGGAGCAGATTCTTCATTTGTAAGTAGTGTGTTTGAAAGAATATGTTTAAGTCTTGGATGTTCAAAGGAAGAATATTATATGGCATTGTCAAATAGCATTGTAATGTCTGCAGATTTAGCTCACGCACTTCATCCTAATAATGCAGAAAAACATGATTTAACTAACAGGCCTGTTCTTGGAAGAGGGCCAGTTTTAAAGATTGCAGCTTCTGGAAGTTATTCTACAAATTCTGTATCTGGTGCAATTTTTAAAGAAATCTGTAATGATGCCAAGATCCCATATCAAACATTTGTAAATAGGTCTGATATGAGAGGTGGCACTACTATTGGACCTATGATATCATCTCATTTTTCAGTACCAGTTATTGATATGGGAACACCAATTCTTGCAATGCATTCTATTAGAGAGTTGGCTTCAGTAAAGGATAATGAGTATGTTAATAAATTATTTAGTAGATTTTACAATATGTAGTATGAAAAACTTAAAAATATTGATATAATATGGTTATATATGTAATATTAATAAGTTAATTATGGGGGGAAAAATGAGGAATATCGAAAATAAAAAAAGTATATTTTTTATTTTAATATTGGCAGTTGTGCTTTGTGTGTTACTTGCAGTAGGTATCTTTAAAGATAATATGATGGCAAAGGAAAATGCTGCTGATTATAATAAATGGTATCAAGCTAAAAAAGAAAATAGTAATGAGACTTCACAAAATTCAAACAAAGATGATAAAAAAGCTACAGAAACAGTAACTCAAGACCTGGTTGAAAAATTACATAGTAAACAAAAAATAAGAGTACTAGTGTTAGGTGATGGACTTGCACTTAGTGCAGGAAGAACTAGTTCTAGTGGCATATGGCAAGAAGGATTTAAAAGTTCAATTAAAAGTTATTATGGCTCAGATGTGGAAATGGTATCTCTTGCAAAAAATAGGTCATCAGCTAAAGATGGCTTAGATACAGTTGTGAAAAACAATATTAAAGGATATGATCTTGTTATTACATGTTTTGGACATAATGATAATATGAATAAATCTTCAATAGATGAATTTGAAACTAGCTATAATACAATGATTGCAAAAATAAAAGAAGTAAATAATCCAGTGCAAATAATAGCAATAGTTCCTAACACTTTAGATAAGAATAATGCTTACAGAGATAAAATATTAGAATTGTCATCAAATAATGGAATACTTATAGCTGATATGAAACAGGCATTTTTAGATTATGGGGGTTCAGAGAGTTCTCTACTTAATGAAAATGTTCCTAATGATACAGGATATCAACTTTATACTAAAACTTTATTTGATACATTAAAATCTATAGAAAAATAATAAATGCCTTAGGGTAATATACAAAAAGTATATAAGACTCTAAGGCATTTTTATTACATATGAAAAATTTTACAAGTCTTTATCAGTATAGTCATTTTCTATATAATTACCTTCCTGCCATGCAATATTATTGCAGACAATTGGATCTTGTGCTGGATTCGGTGCACCACTATTTTTTATGTTGTTATCTGGAGTGTAACATGTTCTTTCTTTTGGAAGATATACCTTTTTATTTTTGTTATTTGAACTTTCCAAAATATCATCTCCTATAAAATATTTATATTATAATTAGTTTTTACAAAAAGTAAAAAAACATACGCTTTAATATAACTATTACATTTGATAGTGTGTATTAAATGTAATTTTATGATTAAAATAAGGCAATTGAGGGAAACTAAAGTGCAACTAATAATACTTTGTGGTATAATCATATGTTGTATGAGCACGAAAATAGAGGAGGAAATACTTTGGCTGATTATATAAATGAAATAAAGAAAAGAAGAACATTTGCAATAATTTCTCACCCAGATGCAGGTAAAACTACATTAACAGAAAAATTCTTGTTATATGGAGGTGCTATAAGGCTTGCAGGTTCAGTAAAAGCTAGAAAGGCATCAAAACATGCTGTTTCTGACTGGATGGAGATAGAAAAGCAAAGAGGAATTTCCGTTACATCATCTGTAATGCAATTTAATTATAATGACCACTGTATAAATATACTTGATACTCCAGGACATCAGGATTTCTCAGAAGATACATACAGAACACTTATGGCAGCTGATTCAGCAGTTATGGTAGTTGATGCTGCAAAGGGTGTAGAAGATCAAACAAGAAAATTGTTTCAAGTTTGTTCACTTAGGGAAATACCTATTTTTACATTAATAAATAAAATGGAAAGAGAAGCACAAGATCCGTTTAAATTATTAGATGATATAGAAAATGAACTTGGCATAAAGACATATCCTATGAATTGACCAATAGGTTCTGGAAAAGAATTTAAAGGAGTTTATGAAAGAGATAACAAAAGAATAATTGCTTTTAATGGTGGTGACCATGGACAAAAAGAAGTAGAAGCAATAGAAGGTAACATTGAAGATCAGAATGTACGTGAAATATTAGGTGATGCTCTTCATGATAAATTATTAGAGGATATAGAACTTTTAGATATAGCTGGAGATGAATTCTCATTAGAAAAGGTTAGAAAAGGTGAATTAACACCAGTATTCTTTGGATCTGCTTTGACAAATTTCGGAGTTAAGCCATTTTTAGATCATTTCTTAGAAATGACTACAGCACCTCTTGCTAGAAATTCAAGTATAGGAAGTATTGATCCATTTGATAAAAATTTCTCAGCATTTGTATTTAAGATACAAGCTAATATGAATAAGGCACATAGAGATAGAATTGCTTTTATGAGAATATGTTCAGGAAAATTTGAAAAAGGCATGGAAGTTTTTCATATGCAAGGAAATAAAAAAGTTAAGCTTTCACAACCTCAACAATTTATGGCTCAAGATAGAGAAATAATTGATGAAGCTTATGCTGGAGATATAATAGGTGTATTTGACCCTGGAATTTTTTCAATAGGAGATACTTTATGTAGTCCTTCTACAAAATTTAAATTTGAAGGTATACCAGCCTTTGCACCAGAGCATTTTGCAAGAGTAAGACCATCTGATACTATGAAGAGAAAACAATTTATTAAGGGTATTACTCAAATAGCCCAAGAAGGAGCAATTCAAGTCTTTAAGGAATTACATATTGGAATGGAAGAAATAATTGTAGGAGTTGTGGGTGTTCTTCAATTTGAAGTGTTAGAATATAGGCTTAAAAATGAATATGGTGTAGATATAAAAATGGAAAGATTGTCCTATAGGTTTGTACGATGGATTGAAAATGAAGATATAAATGTTGACAATTTAAATTTAACTTCTGACACTAAGAAAGTAAAAGATTTAAAGGAT
Organism: Clostridiales bacterium; assembly: GCA_012519155.1. GTDB lineage: Bacteria > Bacillota > Clostridia > Clostridiales > Clostridiaceae > Clostridium. Next base: position 21,101 of record JAAYQS010000185.1, on the reverse strand, counting down.
AGAAATTTACTTATATTCCAAAATGATTGGGGAATAAATTGGGCACTTGAACACAATGAGGGAATTATTTTGTCTGGTGTTGGAAAAAGTGAGTAAAGTTAATAAATGCAAATTTGAACAAATTTCTCTTAACAAGAATTGAACATAATGTTACAATTAGAAAAGATTATAGAAAGATATATTATTAGTGGGAGGATAAATAATGAACGAGGAAAGTATAAAAATACAAGATATTGTAGACGCTTTAAAGAAAAAATGGCAACTTATAGTATCAATAACATTAGCATCTACAATATTAGTAACTATTGTTAGTTTCTTTTTAATAAAACCTAAATATGAGGCAAATACAAAGCTATTTATAGGTAAAGAAAGTAGTGCCTCTACAGATCAAAATTATAATAGTAACGATGTACAAATGTATCAAAAACTTTTAAAAACATATTCTGTAACAATTGCAACTTCTGATTTAGTTGAAAGAGCTTTTGAAGATGCAGGGATTGATGTTGATGCAAATAAAGCTTTAGCTGGTCTTACTGTTACACCACAAACAGATACACAAATACTTGAAATTAGTTATACAAGTGAAAATAAAGAAGAATGTAAAGATGTTGTTCAAGCAATAACTGATGAATTTATAAAAACATCACCAGAACTTATTACAAATGCAAATGTAAAAGTTATTGAAGAAGTTAAACTTCCAACAGCACCAGTAAGCCCTAATAAAAAACTTAATATTGCTGTGGGCTTCCTTTTAGGTCTTGCTGTAGGTGTAGGTATAGCATTGCTACTTGCAATAATGGATAGTACATTTAAGGATAAGGAACAATTAGAACAAGTAATGGGATTACCAGTTCTTGGAGTTATTCCGGATACAGAAAAAGTAAAGTAAAGGGGAAAAAATATGTTTATAGTAGATGAAAAACCAAAGTCAATAGCGGCTGAAGCTTACAGAACGCTTAGAACTAACATTCAATACTCTTCTTTTGATGAAGAAATTAGAACTATTGTAATAACAAGTTCAGAACCAGGTGAAGGTAAATCAACTACAGCTGGGAATATAGCAATATCTTTTGCTCAAGCTTCTAAAAAAACAGTTATTATTGATTGTGATTTGAGAAAACCATCATTACATAAAAAATTTAAAATATCAAATATCGGTGGACTTTCTGATATATTAATAGGAAAAGAAAAAATAGACGATGTAGTTCATCATTTTAATGATGAACTAGATATAATAACATCAGGAAAACTTCCACCTAATCCAGCAGAAATGTTAGGATCTAGAACTATGGAAAGATTATTAATTGCATTAAAGGAAAGATATGACATAATAATTTTAGATACAGCACCACTGCAAGCTGTAACTGATGCACAAATCCTTTCAGCTAAGTCTGATGGAATAATTCTAGTAGTTAGAGCACATGCTATAAAAAGAGAATCTGTTATTCAAGCTAAGGGACTTATTGAAAAAGTTGGAGGGAAAATTCTAGGAACTGTTTTAAATGGAGTTGAAAATACAAGAGGCAAATACTATTATTATTACGGAACTGGAGAAGATGGTACTCGTGAAAAAAGAAAGTCATCTCACAGAAGAACAAGGTAAAATCATATGATAGATATTCATTCACACATTTTACCAGGGATTGATGATGGTTCAAAAGATTTTCATACTACCATAGAAATGCTTAAAAATGCAGTAAAATGTGGCACTAAGGAAATAGTTGCTACTCCTCATTATTGTATAGGTTATGGGGAAACTCCTTATAATAAAGTTAAAGAAATGGTTCAAGAATTAAATGTTAAAGTAAAAACTGCTGGAATTGATATAGACATCTTTCATGGTCAAGAAGTTTATTATTCAAACAATATGATAAAAGATTATGAAGAATGTATTATAGGAACTATAAATGATTCTAAATATATGCTTTATGAACTTCCAATGAGGGAATTTCCAGAAGATGCATTAGATACATTGTATGAAATGCAATTAAAGGGATTGACTTTAATAATGGCTCATCCAGAAAGATATAAGATTATTATAGAAAAACCAGAAAGAATAAATGATTTTATAGAAGAAGGTATATTACTTCAAATGAATGCTGGAAGTATAGAAGGTAAGTTTGGAAAAGAAGTAAAAAAAACAGCTGAAATACTTCTGAAAAATAATGTATATAATTTTATTGGTTCAGATGCACATGGTGTTGGAAGTAGATGTACAGGTATTAATTATGCACTTGATGAGTGCTCTAAAATAGATATAAATATTAAGGATCATTTTTATGAATCTTCAAATAATATGCTTAATAATAAAAATGTTTCTTTTGAAGGACAAAAAATAAAACCTAAAAAATCGATTTTTTCATTTTTTAGAAAATAATATAAAACAAGGAGATAATTTTAATGGATAATTTTGTATTTACAAAAACTAAAATTGAAGGAGTATATATTATAGAAAATAAAGTATTCGGAGATAATAGAGGATATTTTATGGAAACTTATAATAAAAAGCAATTTGAAGAAGCTGGACTTAATATGGAATTTGTTCAAGACAATCAATCAAAGTCAGTTAAAGGTGTACTAAGAGGATTACATTTCCAAAGAAAGCATTCTCAAGGAAAACTTGTTAGAGTTACAGAAGGAGAAGTTTTTGATGTAGCCGTTGATTTAAGAAAAGGATCAAAAACATTTGGACAATGGGAAGGTGTTAGACTTTCTGCTGAAAATAAAAAGCAATTTTACATTCCAGAAGGCTTTGCTCATGGATTTTTAGTTTTATCTGATGAAGCTGTATTTACATATAAATGTACTGATTTTTATGCCCCAGAATATGACTGTGGTGTAATGTGGAATGATCCTGATATAGGAATAGAATGGCCACTTGAAGGAATAGATAATATAATCCTATCAGAAAAGGATAAAAAGCATAAAAATTTAAAAGATTTAGATATTCCATTTGAATATTAATATTATTTAATGTTATGACTGCTGTGCTTACATTTTTAGCATTGCAGCCATAATATTTTTTAAAATATAAGCATACTAAAATAATATTTGGCAAGATTATAATATGTGTTTTGTTATAGGAGAAAATTAATGGGAGCAACAGTTGTTATTCCAAATTACAACGGCGAAAGATATTTAAAAAAATGTTTAGATAGTTTAAAAGAGCAATCAATGAAAGCTGATGAGATAATAATAGTAGATAATGATTCAAAAGATGATAGTATAAAAATAATAAGTAATGAATCATGTGAGGGTATAAATTTAATAAGGTTGACTTCAAACAAAGGATTTTCAGCTGCTGTAAATGAAGGTATTAAGGCTTGTAAAAGTGAATTTGTTATTCTTTTAAATAATGATACAGAAATTCACAAAGATTTTATTTACAATTTGTATAAAACAATAAAATCTGATGACAATATTTTTGCATGTTCTAGTAAAATGCTTAGATATGATAATAGAAATATAATAGATGATGCCGGAGATGGGTATACAATTTTGGGATGGGCTACTAAATTTGGAGATGGCAAGAGTCAAGATAAATACAATACAAAGCGTGAGGTGTTTTCGGCTTGTGCTGGAGCTGCAATATACAGAAAAAGTGTATTTGATCAAATAGGTTATTTTGATGAAAATTTCTTTGCATATTTAGAGGATCTAGATATTTCATATAGAGCTAGAATATTTGGATATAAAAATTATTATGAGCCTTCAGCAATGGTATATCATATTGGAAGTGCAACAAGTGGTAGTAGGCACAATGAATTTAAAGTTAAGCTTTCTGCTAGAAATAATATCTATTTAATATATAAAAATATGCCCATATGGCAAATAGTACTTAATTTTATATTTATATTTATGGGAATATTAATAAAATTAATATTATTTTCTGCTAAAGGTTTTGGAAAGGCTTATATAGGCGGTGTATTAGAAGGAATAAAAAGTAGAAAAAAGTTAAAGAAGATACATATAAAAAGAAATTTAGGTAATTATATAAAAATTGAAATATATCTTATTAAGGATACAATAAACCTTTTAAAGAGAGGTAAAGTATGATAAAGCAAAACCAAAAAATAATAAATAAATTAATAGTTTTATTGGATATTGTAACAATTATGGTTGCTTTTCTATTTAGTTGGTACTTTAGGCTAGTAAGTGGTCTTTTATCAATAGAAGGCGGTTATTTAAGTTTTAAGGAATACTTAGGACCTGTAATAATAATGATTCCAATCTACTTGATAATCTATAATTATAAGAGGTTATATATCACTGAAAGGGTAATATTTTTAAGTAATGAAATATGGAATATTATAATAGCTAATATAATTGGAATTCTTATATTTATTGGCCTATTATTTGTTACAAAGCAAATTCATTATTCAAGGATTTTTCTTATAATATTTTTTGTTACATGCACTATTCTTACATGTATGCAAAGAGTAGCTATTAGAGTCCTTATGAGAAGTATAAGAAGGAATGGATACAATAAAAAGTATACAGTATTTGTTGGATATAGTGAGGGTACAGATAAATTTAACAATTTAATATTATCTAATAAACATTGGGGATACAATGTACTAGGGATATTTCAAGATGGAGAAAAAAAACCAAAGGATCTAGAATTTCTTGGAACAATTGATAAATTAGAAGATTATCTAGAAAAAAATCGTGATGTAGATGAAATAATTATTACTCTAGAAATGAAAGAATACGATAAATTAAAAGGAATAATTGCAGTTTGTGAGAAATTAGGAGTAAGGGCTCAAATAATTCCGTCATATTCTAAATATCTTCCTGCAAAACCTTATATAGAAGAAATTGGTGGAGTGCCACTTATAAATATGCGATATATTCCCCTTGATAATGTTTTAAATAAATTTATGAAAAGATCTTTGGATATAATAGGGTCATTATTCTGTATAATAATATTTTCACCTATTATGATTATTACAGCAATACTTATAAAACTTACATCAAAGGGAGATGTTATATTTAAACAAGAACGTATAGGTCTAAATAGAAAACCCTTTACTATGTATAAATTTAGAAGCATGAAAATGCAAGATCCAGAAAAGGAAAAGGAAGGCTGGACAGTTAAAAATGATTCAAGAAAAACTAAGATTGGCACAATTATAAGAAAAACAAGTATAGATGAAATGCCACAATTTTTTAATGTGTTATTTGGTGATATGAGTCTTGTAGGACCAAGGCCAGAAAGACCTCAATATGTTGAAAAGTTTAAAGAAGAAATACCTAAATATATGGTTAAACATCAAGTAAGACCAGGTATTACAGGTTGGGCGCAAATTCAAGGTTGGAGAGGCGACACATCTATTGAAAAGAGAATAGAATGCGATATATATTACATAGAAAATTGGAGTTTATTATTTGATATAAAAATACTTTTATTAACTCCAATTAAGGGATTTATTAATAAGAACGCTTATTAAATCACATAGGAGGTAAGAATGAGCAAGAAAAATAAAGCATTAATTTTAACTATAGGGTGTATTGTTTCATTAGTATTGTTTATTTTATTCAATAAATATTATAATGATTATCCTAAAAATTCAACTATTGAAATGACAATTAAAGGTCAAACTGATGAACAATATACTGTTTATTATGATATTAATGGAGATAAAAATTGGAGCGAAGATAACTCAGATAAAGCATCTTACAAGACTAAATCTATAGGCAAATATAAAAAGATATCATTGTCATTTCCTGTGGATGCTAAAAATATAAGAATAGATTTTGGAAGTAAAAAACAAGACATAGAGATAAAAGATGTTTCTATAAATACAGGTAAAAAAATATTAATAACTAAAGATGAATACAATAGTTTAAATATAGAAGAACATCAAGTAGAAGTTGATATGAATGGGGATGCCGTAATAATTAATGCAGAAGAGGGTGATCCATATTTAGTTGTTTCAAATATACCTGGTTTAGTTCAAAAGTCAATTGGAAGACCTAAATATATTAATTATGTATTGGTTTTAATGTCACTTGTCCTAGGATTTATAACTTCAATATGTTTACAAGAATTGAGACAATCTATAGAATTTGTTAAGAAAGCAATAAGTAACAAAAAATTAATAGGTAATTTAGCTAAAAATGATTTTAAACAAAAATATGTATCATCATATTTAGGAGTTATTTGGGGATTTATTCAACCATTAATAACAATTGCTGTATATTGGTTTGTATTTCAAGTTGGATTTAGGCAAGCTGATGTTGGTAATCTTCCATTTATAGTATGGTTTGTTTCTGGAATAATACCTTGGTTCTTTTTCTCAGAAGCATTATCAGCTGGTACAAATGTATTTATGGAATATAGTTATTTGGTAAAAAAGGTAGTTTTCAAAATAGAAACATTACCTGTGATAAAAATAATTTCAACATTATTTGTTCACTTATTTTTTATAGTATTTTTAGTCGGTGTAAGTGCTGCTTATGGATATTATCCTGATTGGCAAATGTTTCAGGTTTTTTATTATCTTTTTGCCATGATTGTTTTAGTTTTTAGCATTACAGTATTTACTTCAGCAGTAGTATTATTTTTTAGAGACTTAGGTCAAATCATAACTATAATAATTAATGTTGGATTTTGGGCTACTCCAATAGGTTGGAATATAACAATGCTTCCTGAATGGCTTCAAAAAGTATTTAAATTAAATCCTGTATTTTATATTGTAACAGGATATAGAGATGCTTTTGTGGAAAAAATATGCTTTTGGCAAAGACCATATCATACACTGTATTTTTGGTGCTTTTGTCTTATCATGTTAATGATTGGAGTTAAAACATTTAACAAGTTAAGACCACATTTTTCAGATGTAATATAGTGAGGTAAAAATTTATGGAAGTAATGATTAGTGTTAAGGATTTAGTAAAAAAATATAATATATATAATAAGCCAATAGATAGACTTAAGGAAACTTTTTCAATAACACATAAAACATATCATAAAGAATTTAGTGCTTTAAATGGCATTAGTTTTGATGTTTTAAAAGGTGATGCTATTGGTATTCTTGGGAAAAATGGTTCTGGTAAGTCAACATTGTTAAAGATGATAACAGGAGTACTTACACCAACAAGTGGCAGTATAGAAGTTAATGGTAAGGTCTCTGCAATTCTTGAACTTGGTACTGGTTTTAATCAAGAATATACAGGTATTGAAAATATTTATTTAAATGGTACTATGATGGGTTATACTAGAGAAGAAATGGATAAGAAAGTGCAAAGCGTTGTAGAATTTGCTGATATAGGAGAATTTATTAATCAACCAGTAAAGACATATTCAAGTGGTATGTTTGCCAGACTTGCATTTGCAGTAGCAATAAATGTTGATCCAGATATACTTATAGTAGATGAAGCACTTGCTGTTGGTGATACAAGGTTTCAAATTAAGTGTATTAATAAGATGAAAAGCTTAAAAGAAAGTGGTACTACTATTCTTTTCGTTTCTCATGCTACAGAACAAGTAAAAAGGTTTTGTAACAAAGCTATGTGGATAAGAGATGGCAAGATAGTTACAATGGGTGAATCTAGTGAAGTTGGCGATCTATATGAAGATTTTATGAAGTATGGAGAAAAAGATAATAAAAAAGATGTCAGAATAGATCAAAAAGATGATGAAGAACAATCTAATGAAGATTTATTATTAGAATTAAAAAATTCACATAATAAATTATCAGAATTTCAAGTGCCCAATAATGATGATGTTTTAGCATCAATAATGCAAGTTAATATTAATAATAAAAAAATTCAAACATTTGATAAGTTTGAGGTAGAAGTAACTTATGATATTTATAAGGAAGAGATTAAGGGATTTCTTTTAGGTGTTGCATTTCATACACCAGATGGTGATTATATTTTTGGACCTAATACGTATTTAGAAAAGGCAGAAGTACCAAATACATTTGGTAGACACAAAGTAGTATATAGTATACCGGAAATGACACTGTTAGCAGGAAAATACAATATAGATGTTGGTATTTTTACAGATGAGGGAATTGTTGGATTGGATTATAAAAAGGATATTATTCAATTTAATGTTGTAAACAAATATATATCAGAAGGAAAGTTTTATATAAAGCATAAATGGGAGGTGCTTGAGTGATAAATATAATATTTGATCAATACCAAAGATATAAAAATGCTGAAATTATCATTAATTCCATAAGAAAAGGCAATGAAACATTTAATATACTTGAAGTTGGTGCCAATGAACATAAAAATTTAGAAAAATTTTTACCAAATGATAAAGTAACATACTTAGATATATGTGTACCAGAAAAATTGCGTAATGATCCACAATATATATTAGGTGATGCCACCAATATGGATTTTGATGATAATTGTTATGACATAGTAATTGCTCTTGATGTATATGAGCATATTCCATCAGAGAAAAGAAAAAATTTTATTGATGAATTATATAGGGTATGTAGCAAGGTAGCAATAATATCAGCTCCTTTTAGTAAAGATGAGGTGGTTTTAGCAGAAGAAAGATGCAATTCATATTACAAATCTATCATAGGTGTAAATCACCAATGGCTTATGGAACATATTGATAATGGGCTTCCTTCTCTAGATACATTACAGCAATATATGAATCAAAAATCTATAAAATATACTTATTTTTCACATGGTAATCTAGATACATGGGAAAAACTTACTAATGCTCAGTCATTAAGTCAAATAGATTTAGGATTAGAAGACTATATTGCCCAAATAAATAAATATTATAATTCATTAATATTTGACAAAGACTATACAGAGAATGGTTATAGAAACTTTTTTATAATGGAAAAAACAAGAGAAGTTAATATGACAATGGAAAATAAAATTGATATTATAAATGCGCAAATAGATAAATTACTTGAAAATTTGTATAGATTATATAGAATAAGAACAAGTATGGGAATTACAAAAACTAAATTACCTTTATATGGAGATAATATAGTAAAGATTTATTATGGTAATAATAATGAATGTTCTGAAGATAGAAGCACTTACCAAAGTGTTAATGTTGATTGTGAAATTCATATGTTATTTAAGGATTTTTCTAGAGAAAAAATTGACTTTATAAGAGTAGATACAACAGAAAAATCAGGTAAGTTTAAATTTGATAATGTTGTTATTAAAAATGATAAAGGTGAATCAATAGAATTTACTGTTAAAACTAATGCTGATAATGTTAATAATTCTGAATACATTTTTTATAGAAATGATCCGCAGATAATTTTAAGTTTTGAACCTTCAATTATTAAATCATTAGAATTTAATATATTAAGAATATGTAATTATGAAGAAAATTCAAGTTGTGTTAAAGACATAGTAAATACTATTAATTCATCTATTGTAAACAGTACTAATGATATAAAAGCATCACAAATTCAAAATATGGCTTATGGTACTAAAGTTTGCAAAAAGATAAAAAACAAAATTAAAAGTATAAAATAAATCAGGAGAGTGAATTAAATTGGCTTCAATTGAATATTGTATCGATAGGGTTAAATTAAGAGAGGGGATTGTTTATATTGATGGTTGGGCATATGATCCAGAAACTAGAAAAGTTGACATAGAGGTTGAAGGAATTGAATTTAAGAAAGACCTAGTAAGACGAGATGACTTATATAGAAAGTTTGATGAACAAGAGGAATCAGTTAATGCAGGATTTCAATTAATTTTTCCTTATGTAAAGCAAGTAAAAGTTATATTCAAATATGGAGACAATAAAGAAAGTGTAACTATAAATGTTAAGGAAGAAGTTAAGGACAGAAGTAAAAGTGATAAGGCTAAGAAAGTTTTGAGAATGATAAATATTCCAAATATAAAAAAAGGTATAAAAGAAGTTTCTAAAAATGGAATAAAGAAAACATATTATAAAGTGAAGTCAAAAGTAAGAACTAGTGTTGTAGCTGAACAAAATTATGATGCATGGTTTAGAGCTATTTCTCCAAGTGAAGAAGAATTAGAAAGACAAAGAAATGAAAAATTTAACTTTACACCTTTAATAAGTATAGTTGTACCAACATATAATACAAAACCAGATTTCTTAAGAGCAATGATCGAATCTGTAAGGAATCAAACATATTCTAATTGGGAACTTTGTATTGCTGATGGAGCAAGTACAAATCAAGATACAATAAATATGCTTAAGGAATATGAAAAAATTGATAATAGAATAAAAGTAAAATATTTAAAAGAAAATTATATGATTTCTGGAAACACAAACGAAGGATTAAAGCTTGTATCTGGAGATTATGTTGCTCTTTTAGATCATGATGACTTATTAACAGAAAATGCATTATATGAATATATTGTTGTTTTAAATAAAGACAAGGATTATGAATTTATATATTCAGATGAAGATAAAATAGATGAAAAAGAATTAGAGTATTTTGGTCCTCACTTTAAACAAGACTGGGCCCCAGATACATTAAGAAGTTACAATTATATAACACATTTTTCTGTGTTCTCAAAAACTTTATTAGAAAAAGCAGGCGATTTTAATAGTGAATTTGATGGAAGTCAAGATTTTGATATAATTCTTAGGCTTACTGAAAATGCAAAGAAGGTTTATCATATTCCTAAAATTTTATATCATTGGAGAGTGCATAATGGTTCAACAGCAGCTGGAATAGATGTAAAACCTTATGCCATAGAAGCTGGTAGGAGAGCAATTGAAGAACATTTAAAAAGAAAAGGCATTAAAGGAATAGTTAAAAGAGGAAATTTTAGTGGCTGCTATAAAGTTGAATATGAAATAGTAGGAAATCCAAAGGTATCAATAATAATACCAAATAAAGATCAAGCAAAAACCTTAAAAAAATGTGTTGATTCAATTCTTCAAAAATCAACATATAAAAATTACGAAATCATAATTGTAGAAAATAATAGTGTTGAACCACAAACAACTAAATATTATGAACAAATAAGTAAAAATGATAAGGTGAAAATTGTAAAGTGGGATAAAGAATTTAATTATGCTGCAATAAATAACTTTGGTGTAAAGCAAGCATCAGGAGATTACATATTATTATTAAATAATGATACTGAAGTTATAAAACCAAAGTGGATAGAAGAACTTTTAATGCATGCGCAAATGAATGATGTTGGTATAGTTGGAGGTAAACTTTACTATCCTGATGATACTATTCAACATGCAGGTATTGTTGTAGGAGTTAATGGTGTGGCTGATCATATTGGAAAAGGATTTGGAAGATATGAAAATGGCCATATGGGTAGATTATTAATAAAACAAAATGTAAGTGCAGTAACAGGTGCCTGTCTGATGATTAGAAGGAATGTATATGAGGAAGTTGGTGGCTTAACTGAGAAATTTGCTGTTGCATTTAATGATATTGATTTGTGCATGAAAGTGCGTGAAAAAGGATATAATATAGTGTTTAATCCATATGTTGAATTATATCATTATGAATCTAAATCAAGAGGTTTAGAAGATACTCCTGAAAAATTAGAAAGATTTAATAAAGAAATTCAGCTATTTTATAGTAAATGGGGCAAAAATATCATAGATCCATATTATAACATTAATTTTTCAAGGAAACTTGCTAATTATAGTTTAAATGAGGAAATGGCCCAAATATGAAAATAACAGTTATTTGTCCGATTTATAATGGAGAAAAATATATAGAAAATATAAATCTAGCAATAAAGAAACAAGAAAAAATTAGTGAAGTAGAGATAAAATATTTACTTACAGAATCTAAAGATAATAGTGAAGACATATTAAAAAGAATAAACGCATCATATACTAAGGTGAGTTTTAAAGAATTTTCTCATAGTTTAACTAGAGAAAAAGCTGCTTATGAAGCAAAAGGAGATATAATTGTTTTTATAACTCAAGATATAAAAATTATAGATGACTTATGGCTTTATAACTTAACAAAAGACATTGAAAATGGAGTATGTGATGCTGCTTATTCTAAACAGATATGTGATAATAAAACAATAGAAAGATATACTAGAATGAAAAATTATGGTAACAAGAGCAGAATTGTTTCAAAAGATGATTTAAAAGCTTTAGGTATAATGACTTATTTTTATTCAGATGCATCATCTGCTATAAGAAAAGATATATTTGTTAAATTAAATGGATATGATCATAAAAATTTACTTACAAATGAAGATATGTATATTGCATATAAAATCATTAATAGTGGTTATAAAATTAAATATGCTTCAGATTCAGTAGTTAATCATTCTCACAAATATAAATATAGCACATTATTTCATAGATATTTTGATCAAGGAGTCTTTCTTGCTCAACATAAATATATAAAAGATGCTGGGGATAATAGTAGTGCACTTAGTCTTGTGAAATTTGTAGCATTAAAATCATTAAAAGAATTTAATATTTTAGCTTTTCTTGATATTATCCCTAACTTTGCAGTTAGGTTTGTTGCTAACAAATTAGGACAAAATTATAATAAGTTATCAAAGAAAAAAGTATTAAAGTATACCTCAAATAAGAATTATTGGCATAAAGAAGTGTATAATAATTAAAAATATGATATAATTTTATTTGATAAAATTTAAAATAGGTAATATATATAGTTATTTATATTTATGATAACTAATTTGAAATTAATAAAGAAGGTGAATTAATTGAAGGGAATTATATTAGCAGGTGGATCTGGTACTAGATTATATCCAGTTACAAAAGCAATGTCAAAGCAAATGGTTCCAATATATGATAAACCAATGATATATTATCCAATGTCAGTACTTATGCTTGCGGGAATTAGAGATATACTTATTATTTCTACACCTAGAGATATAGTAGGATTTAAAGAATTATTTAGAGATGGAAGTGACTTTGGGGTAAATATTGAATATGCTGTTCAAGAAAAGCCAAATGGACTTGCAGAAGCATTTATAATAGGAGAAGATTTTATTGGTAACGATTCAGTTGCTATGATACTTGGGGATAATATTTTTTATGGTCAAAACTTCTCATCACATTTACAAAGTGCTGCTAAACTTACAAGTGGTGCGTATGTATTTGGGTATTATGTACAAAATCCAAAAGCTTTTGGTGTTGTTGAATTTGATGAGAATGGAAAGGTTATTTCATTAGAAGAAAAACCTGAAAATCCAAAATCAAAATATGCAGTTCCAGGATTATATTTCTATGATAATACAGTTTGCAAAAGAGCTAAAGCATTAAAACCATCAGCAAGAGGCGAACTTGAAATAACAGATTTAAACAAAACATATATGGAAGATGGTAGTTTAAAAGTACAATTACTTGGAAGAGGCATGGCATGGCTTGATACAGGTACACATTCTTCAATGCTTCAAGCATCAAATTTTGTAGAGGCAGTGCAAAATACACAAGGAACATATGTTGCTTGCTTAGAAGAAATAGCTTATAGACAGGGATGGATTGATGCAGATAAGGTAAAGGAATTAGCTAAGCCTTTATTAAAAACAGGTTATGGAACTTATCTACTTGATATAGTAGAAGAAGTTGAAAATAGAAGAAAATAAAAAGTAAGGTGGCAAGTAAAATGAAGATATTAGTTACAGGTGGAAAAGGACAGCTTGCAAACGAAATTAAGTCAATTTTAACTAGTGGTAAATCTGAAATTGGTGGTTCTCCAATAGATATAAATAAGTGCGAAGCAACTTATATTGATATTGAAGAACTTGATATTACTAAGGTTTCTGATGTTAAAAAATATGTTTCTAACTTAAAACCAGATGTAATAATAAATTGCGCTGCGTTTACTAACGTAGATGGATGCGAAACAAATAAAGATGCAGCATTTAAAGTTAATGCATTAGGACCTAGAAATTTAGCTATGGCAGCAGAAGAAATTGGTGCTAAGCTTATTCATGTCTCTACTGATTATGTATTTTCAGGTGAAGTAAGAAATGAAAGTTTAAAAGAATATGATGAAGTAGGTCCTCAAAGTGCTTATGGTACTACAAAGCGCCTTGGAGAAGAATATGTTAAAGAATTCTGCACAAAATATTATATAGTAAGAACTGCATGGTTATATGGATATATAGGTAATAATTTTGTATATACCATGAGAAAGCTTGGAAGAACTCATGACGCTATTACAGTTGTAAATGATCAAAGAGGTAATCCAACTAATGCTAATGATTTAGCATATCATCTTTTAAAACTTATAAATACTGAAGAATACGGAATATATCATTGTACAGGTGAAGGTGAATGTTCATGGTATGACTTTGCTAAAAAAATCATGGAATTATCACAATTAAAATGCAATGTTAAAGCAGTTGATTCAGAAGAATATGCAAAAAATGCTGGTAAAACAGTAGCTAAAAGACCATTTTATTCTTCACTAGATAATATGATGCTTAGAGCAACAGTTGGAAATGAAATGAGAAATTGGGAAGATGCAATAGAAACATTTATTAGCAACATTCCTAAATATAATATAGATAAATAATTGTATTATAAATTAAATAAATATAACAAAATAGAGGTGTAATATGAAAACATATTTAGTTACAGGTGGAGCTGGATTTATAGGATCTAACTTCGTTTTATACATGTTAAAAAAGTATAAGGATATTAAAATTATAAATCTTGATAAGTTAACTTACGCAGGTAATTTAGAAAATTTAAAATCAATTGAAAATGATGATAGACATATATTTGTTCAAGGAGATATATGTGATAAGGAATTAGTTTCTTCATTATTTAAAAAATACGATATAAATTACGTAGTTCATTTTGCTGCAGAATCTCATGTTGATAGAAGTATAAAAGAACCAGAAGTATTTGCAAAAACAAATGTTTTAGGTACTGTTAATATGCTTAACTGTGCTAAAGAAGCGTGGGAAAATGAAGATGGAACTTTCAAGGAAGGAGTTAAGTTCCACCATGTTTCAACTGATGAAGTTTATGGTTCACTTGGAAAAGAAGGATTCTTCAGAGAAACTACACCACTTGATCCACATAGCCCATATTCATCAAGTAAGGCTGGATCTGATTTAATGGTTAAGGCATATGGAGATACATATAAAATGCCTATAAATATAACAAGATGTTCAAATAACTATGGACCATTCCAGTTCCCAGAAAAGCTGATACCATTACTAATTAATAATTGTCTTCAATTAAAAGAATTACCAATATACGGTGATGGATTAAATATAAGAGACTGGTTATATGTTGATGATCATGCAAAGGCTATTGATATGGTTATTAATAATGGTAAACCAGGAGAAGTTTATAATGTTGGTGGACATAATGAAAGAACAAATCTTCAAATCATTGATACAGTAATTGGTTATATTCATGATAATGTAGATGAAAAAGTAACAGAAAAATTAAAGACTTTTGTTGAAGATAGAAAAGGTCATGACAGAAGATACGGTATTGCACCAGATAAGATAAAAGAAGATTTAGGATGGTATCCTGAAACAACATTTGAAGTAGGAATTGTAAAGACTATAAAATGGTATCTTGATAATAAAGAATGGATGGAAAATGTAACATCTGGCGATTATCAGAAATATTATGAAAAAATGTATAAATAAAAGATAATGACTAAGTCCTGGCGAAATTTTATTCAAAGGGACTTAAAAAATGTAATATAACTTATAAAAATACAGGTGATTATAAATGAGAGTATTAGTGATTATACCTGCATATAATGAAGAAAAAAATATTATAAGAACAGTTAATGATTTAAAAAAAAGATGTCCTAATGTAGATTATATTGTAATTAATGATTGTTCAAAAGATAATACGGAGGGAGTTTTAAAAGATAATAAATTTAATTATATTTCTCTCCCTGTAAATCTTGGAATTGGTGGAGGAGTTCAAACAGGATATAAATATGCAGTAGAACATGATTATGATATTGCAATCCAGTTTGATGGAGATGGCCAACATGATGCTGCTTACATTGATAAATTGATCAAACCTATTTTAGATGGTAAGGCTGATATGGTAATAGGATCAAGATTTATTGAAAATGAAGGATTTCAAACTTCATTTATGAGAAGATTTGGTATTAAGATATTAAAAGTATTGCTTAAGATTTTTTGCAAACAAGATATAACAGATGCTACTAGTGGATTTAGAGCAACATCCAAGAGTTTAACAGAAAGATTTTCTAAGATATATGCTGAAGATTATCCTGAACCAGAGGCAATAATTGATTGTGTACTTAGTGGTTATAAAGTACAAGAAGTACCTGTAATTATGCATGAAAGACTAGAAGGAGAATCTTCTATTAATGCTATAAGATCTGTGTATTACATGATTAAAGTATCTTTGGCAATAATATTATGTAGAATCTCATCTAAAAAAAATTAGATATTTAGTATAGGAGGTCTTAATAATTGGATTATAGAATACAAATTTTCTTTATTGTAGTAGTTTTTATATTTTTATTATTTATAGTGTATTTATTAAAAACACAAAAATTAAATTTAAAATATACATTGTTATGGATATTTGCAACTATTATTTTGTTAATTATAAGTATTTTCCCACAGATAATGTATGGAATAGCAAATATTCTAGGAATTCAAACACCAATTAATGTGGCATTAATTTTGGCAGGAATATTTGTAGTTTTAATTTTGATTTCCATAACATCAATAGTTTCGGAACTTAATAAAAAAATAAGAAGTTTAGTTCAAGAATTATCATTACTCAAAAAAGAATTTAACGAACTAAAGGTTCTAGAATATAAGCATGAAATTGAAGATGATAAGGAGTAGTATATGGTTAATTATATTTTAATTGCATTGTATTTAGCATTTACTCTTGCTGGAGTTTTTTTATTTAAGATAGGATGTAATAAGGAGTTTTTGGTATCTATATCAACTGGAATATTTTCTTTACATATAAGCTTAATATCTATACTTGGATTGATAAGTTATGTTATTAGTTTTTTAATGTATATGTTTTTGATATCAAAATTTGATATGACATACATAGTTCCAGTAACAACAGGAATAAACTACATTTTAACTTTTATATTTGCTGTAATGATATTTAAAGAATCAATTACTGTAAATAAAATCTTAGGATCAATGTTGATACTTATAGGAGTAATAATTATAAATATAAAGAAGTAAGGTGTATATAATGAATTTTTTTGATCATACCTTTGCAGTATGTGCATATAAACAATCAAGCTATTTGGAAAAGTGTATAAAATCACTAGTCAATCAAAAAATTAAATCCAATATTATAATTACAACGGCTACACCTAATGACTATATTGATAAGATAGCCAAAAAGTATAATATTCCAGTATATATTAGGGAAGGTAAACCGGATATACAAGATGATTGGAATTTTGCATATAGCATGGCTAAAACTCAATATGTTACTATAGCTCATCAAGATGATATATATGATAGTAATTATAGTAGTGAAATTAAAAAGCAGATTTGTACTAGTAAAAAACAAATTTTGTTTTTTACATCTTATAGAGAAATTAAAAACGATGTAATAATTCCCCTAACTAGGAATTTAAAAATAAAAAATATAATGTTGATACCATTAAGATTCAAAATATTTAGATCAAATAGATTTGTTAGAATAAGAATATTATCTTTTGGGTCACCAATATGTTGTCCAGCAGTAACATATAATAGAAAATTATGTAAGGATAAATTATTTACATCTAAAATGAAATGTTCATTAGATTGGGATACTTGGTATAAATTTGCAAAAGAAAAAGGACAATTTGTGTATATTAATAAACAATTAGTTTTACATAGAATTCATGAAGAATCAGAAACTACAAATTCAATAGAGAATAATGTTAGACAAACAGAAGATCTTGAAATGTTTAGTAAATTCTGGCCTAAATTTTTAGCAAAAAAACTTTCAAATTTATATTCAAAGAGTCTGGATACAAATAAACTTTAAACAGTAATGTGCAATAGTGAAAGGATAAATATATATGGAAAAGATAAAGCTTTTATTTAATAAGCTAAAAGACAATTTTTACAAAAGATATATATTTTTAATTATTTTTTTTGTAGTTGTTTTAATCTTTGGGAGTTTCTCAAAGAATGCAAGTTATATTAAAAATTATGGTTCAGAACAGAAGTTATTGTTAAATGATAAGAAATTGGTTCAAGATATAGAACTAGAAAATACAAATATTTCTCAGATTAAATTTACAGTTGGTAAGAATAATCCTTATAAAGGTGCTAAATATAAAATTAATGTTTTAGATGGAGAAATAAGTGTTGGAAGTGTGAATATAAACACTAAGGATATAAAAGACAAGCAAGATATTTTAATTGGTATTGCTGAAGGCAAGACAAATAATAAAATATTACGTGTTGAGATAGAAGGAACTTGTGAAAGTGACGATGATGGATTGTATGTTTATTCATTTGATGATTCTAATGGAGCAATTACTGTTGATGGTAATACAAAGGATATGTCATTACAGTATGAAATTGGATATACACAATATACATTTATGTATAACCTATCATTTGGTTTATTAGTTCTTTTTGGAATATTATTTATATTATTAGTAGATATTAAAAAAATTCATAATGTTGTTTTTATAGCTATATTAGTATCTGGAATATTTATTAGCATACTAAATCCAGTTTTAGATACTCCGGATGATCCTGCACATCTTTGTAGGTCAGAATTAACATCAAGATGTATTTTATTTATAAATGGAAGCACAGAAGATTACAATATATCTAATAGTGTTGGTGATATAATTAATGATAATTATGTACCAATTAATCAAAGCAGTGTTTATCATAAAAAAATGGATTTTTCCTACGAATCTAATTATGTAAACTATGCAAACACTAACACTTTTATTGGATATATTCCTCAAGCATTAGGAATATTAGTAGCAAAATTATTTGGAAAGATTTTTGGATTGAGTGCTGTATTTATATTGATCTTCGGTAGACTTTTTAATCTTGCTTTTTACGCATCAATTGTTAGAGTGGCAGTTAAAAAAGCACCTATATTTAAAATACCTTTAGCTATTGCTGCTATATCACCTATGGCATTATTTATCGCTAATTCATTTAATCCAGATACAACAACTTATGCATTAGTATTTTTGCTTATTGGGTATACCTTGAATTTGTACAAAAGAGAAAACATCGATATAAAAGATATGGTAATATATTCTATATTATGTGTATTAATTGGATTAGTAAAGTTGCCATATAGTATTATTGGTGGATTAATAATATTTTTACCTAAATCAAAGTTTAAAGATAAGAAAATGTACTATAAAAGTTATATATTTGTAGCTACAATAGCTATAGTATGTGTAGCTTGGGGAGCATTTGTAATGTTTAATTCATCGGCAGATTCGCCATTTAATGATTTTTATATAAAAAACAATATTGATGTTAATAAGCAGATTAAATTCATATTAAATGAACCTAAGTATTTTATTCAAAATTTTACAGTAGCATTAGTTAGCAATTTTAAAGCATATGTCGAACAACTTGGAACATTTGGATGGCTATCTTATTCTGTTAACCCTGGAATAATGATGTTGTATCCTATATTTATTGGATCTATGATAGTATTTTATCCAAATGAAGAAATAATTCAAAGAAAGACAAAGGTAGGATTTGCTATTGTTACTGCTGCAATTTATGTAGCAACATGCTTTATATTATTTTTAACATGGACACCAGTTAGTGCAAAAGGAATTGATGGAGTTCAAGGCAGATATTTTGTACCATTGATTGGAATGTTAATGCTTTTATCATGCGGTAAAAATACTTCTAAGGAAGAAAAAGAAAAAATGGATTATACTTTTTTTGTCCTTGCAATGTTATTCGCTATTGTACTAATTATAACTATTATAAATAAATATTATTAGTTAAAATACTATGCTGAACATATTAGAGTAATGTATTTATTTTAAGAAAGGAGAAATGGGAATGAGAGTAAAAAAAGCAATAATACCAGCTGCAGGATTAGGAACACGATTCTTGCCAGCAACTAAAGCACAACCTAAGGAGATGCTTCCTATTGTTGATAAGCCTACTATTCAATTTATTATAGAAGAAGCTATTGCATCTGGAATAGAAGAAATATTAATTATTACAGGAAGAAATAAAAAGTGTATAGAAGATCATTTTGATAAATCAATAGAACTTGAAATGGAACTTGAGAAGAGTGGTAAATCAGATCTTTTAGAACTTGTTAGAGATATATCTGATATGGTTGATATTCATTATATAAGGCAAAAGGAACCTAAAGGACTTGGTCATGCAATATATTGTGCAAAGACATTTGTTGGAAATGAACCATTTGCTGTTATGCTTGGAGACGATGTTGTAGATAGTAAAGTACCTTGTTTAAAACAACTTATAGATTGCTATTCTGAATATAATACTTCAATACTTGGGGTTCAAAAGGTACCTGAAGATCAAGTTAATAAGTATGGAATTATTAATGGAAGATTTATAGAAGATAGAGTATACAAAGTAAATGATTTAGTTGAAAAGCCATCAGCAGAGGAAGCTCCTAGTAATATTGCTATACTTGGCAGATATATTATAACGCCAGAAATATTTAAACATATAGAAAAAACAAAACCGGGTAAAAACGGTGAAATTCAGCTTACAGATGCGTTAAAATCATTAATGAATCAGGAAGTAATGTATGCATATGAATTTGATGGAAAGCGATATGATTTAGGTGATAAGCTTGGATTTTTACAAGCTACTACAGAGTATGCGTTAAAGAAGCCTGAACTTAGAGATGAATTTATTAAATATTTAGAATCTAAACCTTGGGAAAAATAATAATAATTATTATTAAGAAAATGCAATCAGCTTTGTGTTTAAAGCAAAACTGATTGCATTTTTTTAATTATTTTTTGTTGATGAATGTTTCTTATAAATATAATTTAATAATAATACTACTGATGCGGACAATAATAATATTTGTATTTTTATTGCTGAATTATCATATGTTTTATTAGGAGTATTATCAGATGGAGTATTGGTTGTGTTGTTAGTATCTGGTTTATCAGTATCTGGTTTATCAGTATCTGGTTTATTAGTATCTGGTTTATTAGTATCTGGTTTATCAGTATCTG
>JAAYQS010000184.1 GCA_012519155.1 Clostridiales bacterium | reverse complement strand
TAGTCTTATACCAAAAGAAAACAATGTATGATATAATATTTATTATTTATAAATTTTAATATAAAGGAGATATACCATGGCTTTTAAAGATAAATTTGATAAATATTTTAGAGATACTTATTTTGAAAAATATGGTGACAGAATTACAAGTGTATCTGGTACTTGTATGTCTATAAAATTTACAGAAAAAAACTATATTATTTTTCACAGATTAGTTGTAGATATGATTATAAAACCTGAAGTTGGCAGAGCTGTAGTAAAATGTAGATACAAAAAAATGAGATGGTTTAAAAAAGTTGACTTTATTCCTATAAAAAATGGTCATAAACTAATTATAATGGGGCTTAAAGGTGTTAAAGGAAAAAAAGATGAAGATATAGTTATGATTCAAAATATATTAAATACAACTACAAAGAAAGATTTAATTCCAATTGACCATTCTCAAATAAAAAAATCAAGACAACAAGCAAATAGAATGAGATATTCTAAATAATTTTTTTAGGAGCTACAGAAAATGATAAATCATTTTCTGTAGCTCCTATTTTCTAAATATTTTTAACTTTTTATTAACTTCATTGAATTATGTAAAGTTTTTTATTTCGTCTTCGATAATAAAGTAATGTGTTCATAAGAGCATATAAACATTGTAAAGCTTTTTTTGAATAAAATAAATATAATTGAATTTAGAATTAATTTTAAGGGGTGCATATTTATGATAAAATTATTAGAAAACAATACAATAGATCTTAACTTATTAGAGCTTGAAGATTTAATTGATTTACAAATGTTACAAAAGTTCCAAGATGATTTTGCTATAGCATTTAATTGTGCAAGCGTTACTGTAGATAAAAATGGTGATCCAATTACTAAACCAAGTTCATACACTAGATATTGCAGTAAATTTATACAAAGTACATCAAAAGGTGAAAGCAGATGTGCAAATTCTCATAAAAGAATGGGTGAAGAAGCAGTAAAAATTGGCAGACCTTTTATAGGTAAATGTCCTTCAGGATTAATAGATTTTGCTGTACCAATTATAATAAAGAATAATCTAATTGCTACAATTCTTGGCGGACAAGTTTTAACAGAATCTCCAAATGAATCAAGTTGTATAAGCCTTGCAAATGAACTTGGTAATGATGCAAAAGAAATGGTTAATGCACTTAATGAAGTTGATATTGTAAACATGCGCAACATACAAGCTGCTGCTGATGTATTATTTACTGTAATAAATACAATGGTTAAAGATGGATTTACAAAAATCAAATTAGATTTAGTTGCAAAGAATTTATCAAATACTTTTATGCAGACATCTGCTACTATTGAAGAACTTTCAGCTTCTGCCTTAAATATAGCTGCAGAACAAGAAAACTTAAACAATGAAATTTCTGAAATAGGTATTATTACAAAAGAAATAAATAAAATAACTGATGCTATAAAGTCAATTGCTGGACAAACTAATATGCTTGGTTTAAACGCATCAATTGAAGCTGCAAGAGCTGGTGAAGCTGGTAAAGGCTTTTCTGTAGTTGCAGCAGAAATCAAAAAACTTTCTGATAATTCAAAAGAAACAGCTGATGGAATTATGAAATTAACTACTCAAATTGAAAAAACAGTTTCAAATACTATTTCTAATTCTCAATCAACACTTGAAACATCAAAAGAACAATCAAAGGCAATGGAAGAGGTATCATCAAGTATTCAAGAAGCTGTATTATTAAATGATACACTAAAAAAAATAATGGAATAAACATAAATAGTGAAGGATTGAGCAAGCTCAATCCTTTTATTTTTTAATTAAAAGATATACACTATTAATAAAAGCTATTACTCCAGAAAAGAATATTACAATAAGCCATTTTGCAAAATTTAGTGGTACTGTATGAAATATAGCTCCCAAAAATGGTATATAAAGAATTAAGCATAACATAATTATTGAAACAGTAACTGCTCCTACTAAATATTTATTAGTAAATAATTTAATTTCAAATATAGAATGATTTTCAGATCTGCATTCAAATACATGAAAAAGTTGGCTCATAATAAGAGTAGCAAGTGAAATAGTCCTACAAGTTTCAAGATCCATATTATAATACCTACCCACCATAAATGCAAGAAGTGTACATATTCCAATTAACGAACCCCTGATTACTATCTTTTCAACAAGGCCTCGTGCAAAAATACTTTCACTTTTATTTCTAGGCTGCTGTCTCATTATATCATTATCTGCAGGATCTACACCAAGTGCTAGTGCTGGCAATCCATCTGTAGCAAGATTTACAAACAAAATTTGAATTGGTGTTAAAGGATTTGGCATTGTAAAAATTGATGCTAAAAACATAGTTAATACTTCACCTAAATTACATGATAAAAGATATCTTATAAATTTTCTAATATTATCATATATAATTCTACCCTCTTCTACTGCTGAAACTATGGTACTAAAATTATCATCCATAAGTATCATAGATGATGCTTCTTTTGTAACATCTGTACCTGTAAGTCCCATAGATATTCCAATATCAGCCTCCTTTATAGCAGGTGCATCATTTACACCATCGCCAGTCATAGCAACTACATTATTATTTCTTTTAAATGCTTTTACTATTCTAAGTTTATGATCTGGTGAAACTCTTGCAAAAACACTAATTTTATTTACTTTATCCGTAAGGTCACCATCATTTATTTTTTTAATTCTTCTCCAGTAATAACTTGATTTTTGCTATTACATATGCCTAAATCCTTTGCTATAGCAAGGGATGTATTTTTATGATCTCCAGTAATCATAACTGGTTTTATACCTGCTAGCTTGCATTTTCTAACAGCTTCTCTAGCTTCTTTCCTTGGAGGATCAATACTTCCTGCTACCCCTATAAATATTAAATCACTTTCTAAAATTTTGCTATCTTTTGATAATTTTTCAAGCTTATATGATGCTGCTATGCATCTTAGAGCTCTGCCACTCATTGCTTCAATAAATGTTTCAATTTGTTTTTTCTTCTGGTATGTTAATTTTTTTACCATTCCATTTTCTAATATATATGAAGATTTAGCTAGTACCTTTTCTGGTGCCCCCTTTACATAACCAGCTATCTTATTATTAGAATCTTTTACTACAACAGACATCATTTTTCTATTTGAATCAAAAGGTATATCATATTCTCTTTTAATATTTTCAGTAAAGCTTTTTATATGCTCAGGGGTATTAAAAAACAATCTTATAAGAGCAACCTCTGTTGGATCTCCTAAAACTGCCTTATTAATATTTTTTGTTGTAAAATCATAATTACAGTCATTACAATATACTAATGATTTTTTCATCATTTTGTATGTTTC
The DNA here is from genome assembly GCA_012519155.1 of Clostridiales bacterium. GTDB lineage: Bacteria > Bacillota > Clostridia > Clostridiales > Clostridiaceae > Clostridium. The sequence continues at coordinate 21,431 of JAAYQS010000184.1, read as the reverse complement.
ATTTTTTTGTAATTTACTATCTTTTAAATCCCCATCTATAGGATATATTTGTCCATCAATAAAAATTTCTTTTACAGTCATTTTATTTTGTGTAAGTGTTCCTGTTTTATCAGAACAAATTACTGAAGTACATCCTAATGTTTCAACTGCAGGAAGCTTCCTTATAAGTGCATTCCTTTTAAGCATTCTAGATACTCCAAGAGCTAATGATACTGTTACAATGGCAGCAAGTCCCTCTGGAATAGCCGCAACAGCAAGACTTACCCCAAGTAAAAACATCTCACCAATATCATTGCCTCTTAATATGCCTAAAATAGTCACTAATGCACAAATTATAAGACACATAAAAACAAGTATTTTCCCTAAATGTTCTAAACGCTGCTTTAAGGGTGATTTTTCTTCTTTTATAGTACCTAAAAGTTCTGCTATTTTTCCCATCTCAGTTTTCATTCCAATTTTTGAGACCTTAAATAATCCTTTTCCCTTAAGTATTATTGTCCCCATAAATCCACTATCATTTACATCTTTGTTAACCCCTACCGATTCTCCTGTTAAAAGAGATTCATCTACAACTATTGATGAAAGTTCTAAAAATTTTCCATCAGCCGGTATTCTATCACCAGCCTCTAATATAACAACATCACCTATAGTTAAATATGAAGAATTTATAACCTGAAGTTTATTATCTCTATAAACCTTACATGTTGGAGCAGCTAACTGCTTTAAGGCCTCTAATGATTTTTCTGTTCTAAACTCCTGAATAAAACCAAGTATTGCATTTACAATAACTATTATTATTATTGTAATTGCATCTGCAGTATCCCCCATAAATCCTGATATTATTGTTGCAGCAATTAATACCCATACCATAAAATCATTAAATTGTGATAAAAATATAAATAGTGGCGAAATTTTTTTTCCATGCTCTAATTCATTTAATCCAAATTCCTTAAGTAATTTTTCAGCTTCTTTTGTGGAAAGCCCTATTTTCACCATTTCCTGCTTCACATTTTTTCCTCCTTAATTAATGGCTTTATAGATTATATGAATTCATTTAACCTTTTATACTTTGTAAATATCATGGGCAATTTGTCTATATTATGTTTACATTTACTTCATTTAGAATTAAAATATAATAAGTAATAAATTAATATAAATAAGTATTTTCAATGCAAATACTTAATAATTAAGGAGGAAATATTTTGAAAAACGTCATTTATGTAACTGGGCATAAAAATCCAGATTCAGATTCTGTATGTGCAGCTTACGGTTATGCAGAATTTAAAAACAAAATCGATGGAACTGTTCCTGCAACTCCAGTTAGACTTGGAAACTTAAATCGTGAAACAGAATATATTTTTAACCACTTTAAAGCTACTGTTCCAGAATATCTTGAAACAGTAAAGCTAAAAGTTGGTGATTTAGATATTGATAATATAAAAGCTGTTTCACCTGATATATCACTAAAAAAAGCATGGCATGTTATGAAAGACAGAAATGTAAAATCACTTCCTGTATGTGATAACAATGACCACTTAGTTGGTATAATTACTGTTTCTAACTTAACTTCATCTTACATGGATATTTGGGATAATGTAATACTTTCAAAAAGTAATACTACACTAGATAATATTATAGAAACATTATCTGCGAAGGAAATTTACAGAGCTTCTGAAAATCCTAAATTTCCTGGTAAAATTACTGTAGTTGCAATGCAACCAGATACTATGAAGGGTATTGTAGATGAAGGTGATATTGCTATTGTTGGTGATAGAGAAGAAAGCCAAGAAGCATTAATGAATGAAAAAGTTTCATTAATAATAATTACTGGTTCACATACTTTATCAGACAATCTTTTAGATAAAGCAAAAAAACAAGGTGTAAATGTTATAAGTACTCCACATGATTCTTTTACAGCTTCAAGACTTATAGTACAAAGTATTCCTGTATCATATGTTATGACAAAGGAAAATCTAGTATCATTTTCTGTATCTGAATTAGTTGAAGATATAAAAGATACTATGATAGAAACAAGATATAGTTCTTATCCTGTAACAGATTTAGACGGAAAGGTTATTGGTACTATATCTAGATATCATTTAATATCTAATAAAAAGAAGAAATTAATTCAAGTAGACCACAATGAAAGAGGTCAATCAGTTGATGGTATTGAAGAAGCTGACGTACTTGAAATTATAGATCACCACAGAGTTGCAGATATTCAAACTGGTAACCCAATCTACTTCAGAAATGAACCTTTAGGAAGCAGTTCAACAATTGTTGCTAAATGCTTCTTTGAAAATGGAATAAGACCATCTAAAGAGGCTGCTGGACTACTATGTGGTGCAATAATTTCTGATACATTATTATTTAGAAGTCCAACTTGCACTGATCAAGATAAACATATATGCAAAAAATTAGCTGATATAGCTGGAATTTCAAGCATAGATGATTTTGCAAAGGAAATGTTTAAAGCTGGAACTTCACTTCAAGGAAAAACTGTAGAAGAAATATTCAATCAAGATTTTAAACCATTTAACATATGCAATACAAAAATAGGTGTTGCTCAAGTTAATACAATGGATATAGAAGGATTTATGCCTTTAAAAGAAGAAATGCTTGATTACATGAATGAAAAAGCTTCAAAAGAAGGATATGATATGTTATTACTTCTATTAACTGATATACTTACTGAAGGTTCTCAAGTCTTAACAGTAGGTGATACATCTATTGTAGAAGAAACATTCAATGTTAAACTACAAGATGAAACAGCCTTCTTACCAGGAGTACTTTCAAGAAAGAAACAAGTAATTCCACCAATTACTAACGTTATTAATAACAGATAATTAATAAATAAAAACAAAAATATCCACAGAATTTCAAAATAACTACTATTTTTGATAATTCTGTGGATATTTTTTTAATTAATATTTTTGCCACATAAGGAGCAAAAATATCCTAAATTCTAAATTATTAATTATCTTCTCATACTATTTATCATGCCCCACATTTCATCTGATGTCTGCATGCATTTAGATACTAATTGGAATGTTCTTTGAGCTACAATCATATTAACCATTTCTTCACCCATATCAACATTAGAACCTTCTAAAAATCCTTGTTCTATATTATAATCATTAGATTCCCTTACTTGGACTCCATCTGCAGCTACGAATAAATTATCTCCTATTGATTTAAAGGCATTATCACCTGTTGCTGTATATATATTAAGTTTTCCTATTTCAACAGATGTATTATTCTCATTCATATATATAGTTCCATCTTGACCTACAATAAAATTATTATCATTTAATACTGTATTATTGTATGATCTTCCATTTGCAAATTCTATTTCTACTCTATTACCATAAGAATCTACAAGCTGGCCATTTGAATCAATTACAAATGATCCATCTCTTGTATATGCTTCTGTACCATCAGATTTAAAAACCTTAAAGTATCCTTCACCATCTATTGTTAAATTAGTTGAAACACCTGTAGTTACTAAATTACCAACGCTATTGTCTCTATAAACATCGCTAGTTCTTGTACCAATTCCCATAGTAGCATCTTTATCGTAAATAGGATAACCTTTTCTATCTAAAGATTCCTGATATAAATCCTTAAAACCTACAGTCATCTTTTTATATCCATATGTAGATGAATTAGCTAAATTGTTACTTATAATATCAAGCCTTTCCTGTTGGGCATTCATTCCTGTTTTACTTGTCATTATTGACCTTATCATAATATCCTCTCCTTATTATCTAACAGAACCAACTTCATTAGCAGTTTTACTTAATGTTTCGTCTAGCATTGTTAATACCTTTTGATTTGTTTCAAAATTTCTCATAACTGATATCATATCAACCATTTCATCAGTAACATTAACATTTGATGCTTCAAGATATCCTTGTCTCACATCAACCTGTGCATTATATATTGGATTTTGTCCTGTATAATAATTATCTCCCATTTTTTGAAGACTTTGATAATCCTCAAAATCTGCAGTAAGAAGCTTACTAGTAGCTTGACCATTAATTACTACATTTTTATCTTCATCTAACGTAAACTGAGAATTTCCAACAAATATAGGCTCTTTTGCACCTGTAACATTATTGATTCCCAAAACTCTGTCTCCAGTTGTTGTTACAAGATATCCATCATTTGCTACAGCAAAATTTCCATCTCTTGTATAAACTTCCTGGTTTCCAGCCTGAACAGCTATGAAACCTCTTCCATTTATACCAAAATCCCATGTTCTGTTAGTCTGCTGTAAATTTCCTTGAGTAAATTTATTGTATACAGTATCTATTTTTGTTCCAAGGCTTATTGTACCTAGCTTTTGAGTTACATTTCTTTTACCTTGAATTTTATCTTTATTTTGAATCATAACTTCTTTAAAGCTTTTTGTTAAAAGATCTTCTGCCTTATAACCTGTTGTAGTAGAGTTAGACATATTATTAGTTATTGTATTTTGTTTATTTTCAAGTGCTATCATACTTGAAACTGATGTGTAAATACTTCTTAACATTTATTACTCATTCCCCTCATTACTTATTTTACTTTCATCTTTATATATCATACCCAAATCAAGAGCTTTCTTTTCTATTTCAGCATTACTCATTGAATTTTCAACTTTATATGAAATCATGCCCGCTACACCAATTAAAATACCAATTCCTATACCTAGAAGTATTCTAGTATCTAAAAGATATAATAAAACTCCTTTTAATTTTTGTTTAATAATCCCTTTACTAATAATATCTCCCCCTTTCCTACATGAAGCTTTTCGCATATTTCTTCATCACTTAACCCTTGTTTTATTAATTTCTTTATTCTTTGAGTCTTACTATCTAGGGAAATATCATTAATTACACCTTCATATTCATTATCATTTTTCTTAATGTGTTTTTTATTGTTAGAGTTTGAATTAGTTATTTTTTTATGGAGTGTTTCTGAAAAATCACTTTCATTTTTTTGTTTTTGATCACTTTCTTTATTATTTGTATTATCCTTTACTATTTCATCTAAATCATCGTTTATTACTTTATTTATTGTTTTAGCTTTTGATTTTTTTATATTGTTATTTTTTTGCTCAATTAAATCAATTCTTTCATTAACCTTAATAATTTCCTTTTGAATTTCAGTTAAACTTTCAGCTACATCTTTTCTAATTTGTCCTATCTGTAATTTATCGTCTGTAAAATCAATATTCTTAAGTTTACTCTGAAATTCACTATCTTTATTTATTTTTAACCTATTTCCATTATCTATGTATTCTTTTAAGGACAATTCCTTATTCCCAAACTTAACATTTACAAAAATAAGTATACATGCCACAACAACCAATATAATTGGTACCACTAAAAATCACAACCTTTATATGTAATTAAGCTCTTTCATTTTTTCTCTTAAATTTCTAATAGCTCTACTGTGAAGTTGGCATACTCTAGATTCTGATACTTCAAGAACCTTACCTATTTCTTTTAAAGTTAGTCTTTCATAATAATATAAATTAAGAACAATTCTATCCTTTTCCTTTAACTTACTTATTGCATCAGATAAATTACTTATTTTTTCTTTATTTTCAAAAGTTTGCTCTGGACTTGGACTTTGTTTGTCTTCTATAACACCCATAACATTCATATCATCATCATTAGAAAAAATAATGTCATCTAAGGATACTATTGAAATATAATTAATATAATTTTCAATTTCAGCAACATCTGCCACTGTCACATTAAGCTGCTGTGCAATTTCTTCATTAGTTGGTTCTCTAAATAATTTATTTTGTAAAATTTCAACAGCTTTATTATACTTGTTAAGTTTATCCATAGCTCCCTTTGATATAGGCCTTGCTCTTCTTATTTCATCAATTATTGCTCCCTTTATTCTAATAGATGCATATGAAGAAAACTTAATACCTTTACTTTCATCATATTTTGTTATAGCATCCATAAGTCCAATAAGTCCATAGCTTACTAAATCATCATAATCCATATACTTATTTTTACCAAGACTAACTCTAGAAGCAATATATTTTACAAGGGGTGTATATTCCTCTATTATATGCTCCTTCCCTTTAAATCCTTGTAGAGTTTCCATAAAACCTCTTCTCCTTCCTCTAAGTAAATAAATAAATAAATAAATACTTTTTACATTATTGTAGTTTGCTTTCTAAGTTCAATAAATATCTTAGCAATTATTCTATCCCTTATTCTTTCTGTAAGGTGAATAAACTCAATACCACAAACATTTTCTTTCATTTCATTTACAACTACCCTTACAACTTTTCCTTCTAATTGAAAGCTCTCATTTCCAAGAACTAATCCAATTTGAAGCTTATCTCCCAATTTAACCTTTTCTTTTATAACAAGTTTCATTCCACCACCACTTAAATCAAGTATCATAGCTTTTGTCCAAGCAGTGTGTTCAGTTTTATAAAATGTATAATCTAAAAGACTTATTCTAACAAAATCTCTTCTTTCTATTTTCTTTTTCATAGTTGGAATAGTAATTCTATAAAAAGGTTTTCCATCTTCCATTATTCTATTTATAATTTCAGATTGAAGTATGTAATAGCCACCTTCCTTTACAATTCCAAGTTCAATTTCTGCTCCATCTTCTAATGTAAGATATTCCCCTTCTCCAAGTGGAAGATTTATTACATAATAATCCTCTTGTATATCTTGAATAGTACTTTTATATGTTAAATCCTCATAATTTAAAACCACATTATCATTTATATTTAACTTCATAACCATTAACTCTCCCCCTCACGAAAAAACTTCAAATATTTTACTAAATAACCCTTTTGCTCCACCATATTTTTTTGCTGTATAATTTTCTGTTTCTCCTAAAATCTTATTACAAATATTTTTAATTGATTTACTTGCATCAGAATTTGGATAATTAATTGTTACTGGAATTTGACTTCTAACACTTTCAATTAACTTTCTATCATCTAATATACATCCAAGATAAAATACATCAAATTGTAAAAATTTATCAACAGCTTTTTTAAATTTATTATATGTTAATTCTCCTTCCCTTAAATCAAATACTTTATTAACAACTATATTAGCTTTGTCCTTTAGTCCAAAATGTTCAGCAGCTTTAACAAGACTATAAGCATCTGTTAATGAAGTTGGTTCTGGCGTTGTTAAAATAATTAAATCTTCGCTACATGACATAAAAGCAAGTACACTTCTATTTATTCCAGCGCCAGTATCCATAAGTATATAGTCAAAACCATTTAACCCTTCTATTTTATCTAAAAATATACTTCTTTCTTCCTCTGACAAATCTTCTATTCTATTTAATCCAGACCCTCCAGCAAGAAGATATATTCCTTCAGGTCCTTCTTCTATAATATCTTCTATTTCCTTTCCTTCTAATATATCAAAAACTGAGAACTTGGGAAAAACACCCATTAATACATCATCATTTCCCATGCCAATATCAGCATCAAAAACTAATACTTTTTTTCCCTTTTTAGAAAGTAATATTGCAAGATTTATAACAAAATTACTTTTCCCTACTCCACCTTTTCCAGATGTTACAGTAATAATTTTTGTTTTATTACTACTAATATTTAAAGTTTCATCTTTAGTATCTTCTCTATTTCCTGCCATCATTCGTCTTAAGGATTCTGCTTGATCTAACATACAGATTCCTCCCCAAACACAAGTTTTATAGCTTCATCTTTTGAAAAATCTTTTATGTCATCTGGAACATTTTGACCTGTTGTAACATATCTTATAGGTTTATTAGCAATTCTTGATATATTATATATTGATCCATAGACACTAGTTTCATCTAATTTTGTTATAATTACTTTATCATAATTAAGTATTCGATAACCTTCTAATATAGTTTTTATATCTTTATTTTTAGTTGTTGCACTTATAACTACATTTATACTTGTAGCATTAGCTTTATCAACAAATGCTCTAAGTTCTGATATCTGCATTTTATTTTTGCTGCTTCTTCCTGTAGTATCAATTAATACCACATCACAATCTTTCATTTTTTTAATAGCAGCTTCCATTTCTTTTATTGTTATTACAACTTCAAAAGGAATATTCATTATTTCTGCATATGTTTTTAACTGTTCAACAGCTCCAATTCTATATGTATCTACAGTAATTAATCCTACTTTTTTCTTTTTAACTAAAGATAAATTTCCTGCAAGTTTTGCTATTGTAGTAGTTTTTCCAACACCAGTTGGTCCTACTAAAACAACATTTCCATTTAAATCATCATTAGATGACTTTATGTCCCTTGACATAATATCTCTAAGCTTAGAAACATCAAAGTCTCCTTTTAGTTTTTCATTAAATTCATCATAAAATTGCATATCTATATCTGAATTACTTAAAAATTCTAAAAGTTCATCTTTGGAATCTTTAGTAGTATTTTTCATAACAGCTTTTAACATATCTTTCATTTCTTTTACTTCAGATTCAATTTCACTTTTCTTTTGTTCATTATTATCTACCACAGCTTGCTTATTTCTTTTATTTTCTATTTCCTTGTTCATAAGGTTTTTTAAATCATTTATGGATTTATCCATATTGTAATCAGCTGAAGTACCTTTTCTTGAATATGAATTATTTGAAGCATGTATGCTAGTGCTTTTTACTTTACTATTTCTATCAATTGATGAATTTTCTACTGCTGCTGTAACCTCAAGTTGTCTTTTTGAAAAAATGCCCTTAATTCCTGGTTTTTTTATTTTTCTTTGACTTATTATAACAGCATCTTTTCCTAGTTCATATCTTATTCTAGTAAGTGCTTCATTCATATTATTTACTGTATATTTTTTAATTAACATTATAAACTTACAACCCCTTCTGCCCTAATTTCTACATCATTTGGGATTTCATTTAATGATACAACCATTAAATGAGGAAAAGCCATTTCACATAATTTTCTAAAAGCAGGTCTTATATTAGGTGATACAAGAACTACTGGTTGATTGTTATAGAAGCTTACTGAATCAATAGTTTCTCTTAAATTTTTAAATATAATAGTTGTCTTGTCAGGATCAATTGCTGGGAATGAACCTTGCATAGACTTTTGAATATTAGATGCAATAAGTTCTTCAAGTTCAGGAGCAAGTGTTACTACTGTAACTGTCCTATCATCATCTATTATTGTGTTACATATTGTTCTTGAAAGAGCAAATCTAACATATTCAGTTAACAATTCTATATCTTTTGTTGTTCTTGAATTATCAGCAAGTGATTCTAGTATTGTAACCATATCTTTTATTGGTACTTTTTCTTTTAATAAATTTTGTAGTACTTTTTGAACTTCACCAATTGTTAATAAATCTGGAATAAGTTCATCAACAACTGCTGAATATTTTTCTTTCATGTTATCTATTATATTTTTAACTTCCTGTCTTCCTAACAATTCGTAAGAATGAGCCTTAATTGTTTCAGTTAAATGTGTAACCATAACAGTAACAGGGTCAACTACTGTTAATCCTTTAATTTCAGCTTCTTCTCTTTGATCTTTATTTATCCAAACTGCTGGGAGTTCAAATGTTGGTTCTATTGTTTTTATTCCTGGTATATCTGAATTTTCTCCAGTTGGATCCATACAAAGAAGCATATTTGCCATAAGCTCTGCTGAAGCAACAACTGTACCTCTTATTTTAATAACATATTCATTAGTTTTTAGTTGAAGATTATCTCTTATTCTAATAGGTTGAACTACAATACCCATTTCAATAGCACACTGCCTTCTAACAGATGCGATTCTTTGAAGTAAGTCACCACCAGATGATTCATCTGCAAGAGGAATAAGTCCATAACCAATTTCTACTTCCATTGGTTCTACTGAAATAAGATTCATAACATTTTCAGGTTCTTTCTTTTCAAGTTCAACAGCCTCTTCTTCTTCCATAACAGCACTTAATTCTTTCTTTTTGCTTTCATCTTTTATTAAAAGATATGCAAGAACTCCTGTAGCAACTGCTGCTGCAAAGAAAGGTACTTTAGGAAGTCCTGGAATAATAGCCAAAAATGTCATTACTGCACTAGCTATTCCACATACAACTGGGAATCCTGTAAGTTGTTCTGCAAAGGTTTTACCAAAATTCTCTTCACTTCCTGATCTAGTAACAAGTATACCTGCTGATGTAGATATAAGAAGTGCTGGTATTTGTCCAACTAATCCATCACCTACTGTAAGTCTAGTGTATGTTTGTGCAGCTTCGCCTATAGACATATCTTTTGATAGTACACCAATTACTATACCTGCAACAATATTTATAATTGTAATTATAATACCTGCTATAGCATCACCTTTTACAAACTTAGACGCACCATCCATAGCTCCATAAAAGTCAGTTTCATGTTGAAGATCTTTTCTTCTTTTTTTAGCAGTAGCTTCATCAATAAGTCCTGAATTCAAGTCTGCATCTATACTCATTTGCTTACCTGGCATAGCATCTAAGGTAAATCTAGCAGATACTTCTGATACTCTTCCAGAACCATTTGTAATAACAAGGAACTGAACTATCTCTATAATAAGGAATATTATAATTCCAACTACATAATTTCCATTAACAACAAATTCACCAAATGCTTCTATAATTTGTCCTGCACTTGCCTCTGTCAGTATAAGTCTTGTTGATGAAATATTTAATGCTAATCTAAACAATGTAGTTACTAGCAAAAGCGTTGGAAATACTGAAAATTGTAATACACTAGTTGTAAACATAGTTATTAAAATTATAATTATTGATAATGTAATATTAAGTGCTAACAAAATATCTAATAATGCTGATGGTAATGGAATTATTATCATCATAACAATTCCTATTACTGCAAAAGCAACAACTATATCTAGATTTGCCTTAACACTTAATTTTCTGTTATTTTCTAAGAGCATTAATTTTTCCTCCTAATTTAACATCCTTTTTTAACATATATTTTCAATACTAAGCCTATTTTTTCTCCATTATGTTTTTTTCTACAAAATATTTATATATTCCTCTATTTATCACTTAAACATTTCGTTAATTAACAATGAATAAATTGTTACAAAATTAATTAAAAATTTAAAACAATAAATAAAAATTAACAGGCTTAAATCTTTATTTGTTTTTAAGTGTTATCTTAATTAGATAATTAAGAATTAAAAATTAATAATTAATAATTCAGGACATTTTTACTCCTTCGTCGTAAAAATTTTAATTATATTAGGTATGGGTGGACAAGCTCAATATTTCAAGGCTTACACTAAATCCTATATAAAACCTAATTATACTAGTGCTTTGGGCTAGATTACAATAATTATTAATTATCTCCTATGGAGATTGGCTTTTAAGCAAAGCATAAAAAGCCACTTAATTATTAATTCTTAATTTCGAATCTACATTTGCGGCCTAATTAAGAAATTAAGAATTAAGTCAGCCATCACCATACGCTCGGCTTAATTAATGATTTAATTTATAAACAAATGCTAAAATTTCAGCTACAGCCTGATACATTTCCTGTGGCACTTCTTGATCTAATTCTACTTTGTCATAAAGCATTCTTGCAAGAGGTTTGTTTTCCATAATTGGCACATTATTTTCTCTTGCTATTTCCTTTATTTTAAGAGCAACTAAATCAGCACCCTTTGCAACAACCTTCGGTGCTTCCATCTCACCATCTACATATTTTAAAGCTACTGCAAAATGTGTAGGGTTTGTTATTACTACAGTTGCATCTGGCACACTAGCCATCATTCTTCGTTGAGAAATTTCCCTTTGCTTTTGTTTGATTTTTTGTTTTATTTTAGGATCTCCTTCCATTTGTTTATATTCTTCTTTAACTTCTTGCTTTGTCATTCTCATATCTTTCTTATAAAATTTACATTGCAAGAAATAATCAATAGCAGCTATAAGTATTAGTACTATCGTAATTTGAATAAATATACCATATACAATTTTAATAACAGCACCACCTAAAGATGGAAGATATGTATTACCAGTTTGCATAATATCATTAAAATTATCAAGTATATATTTGTAACCTAAATATCCTATAATAATTACTACTGCTAAGTTCTTTGCAAGATCTGCAAGACTTTTTTTAGAAAACATATTTTTAAATCCTGACAATGGATTCAATTTTTTTAAATTAGGCTTTAATGGTTCTGTCGTAAATAAAAATCTAGATTGAATTAATCCTGCTGCTACTGCTGAAACCATTATAGGCACTGCAAAGGTTAAAAAACATATAGCACAGGTTTTTATAACAATAAAAGCTAATCCTTTTAAAGATTCATAATCTAAATTAATTCTTATACCTGTATTTAAAAAATAAACAAGCATTTCTTTTAAATTTTCGCCTATTATTCCTGAAAGAGTCATTAAAACCAATGTACATACAAGCATACTAAAAGCTATAGCAACATCTTTACTTCTTGGTATTTGACCTTTTTTTCTTGCATTATTTAATTTTTTATCAGTTGGTTCTTCTGTTTTGTCACCATCGTCTGCAAAAATTAATGCAAGAGGTGCTGCCGATATTACATTAATAATTTTTGTAAAAGCATCAGGTATACTATTGATACCATAATTTATAGTTTTTATCATAATAGGCATCAAAAATATAAATGATATAATTCCTATAAGCATTTTTACAGGCATACCTAATATCATAACATTTATTTGAGGCACTGTTCTTGATATAAGTGCCATACAAAGGTCTGCTAGTAATATTATAAGAATCATTGGTATAGCTATTTTAACGCCTAATAAAAAATAGTTAGAAAAAATATCTATAATAGTCCAAAAAGATTTATCTATATTAATGCCACTTCCAAGAGGAAGAATAGTAAAGCTATTTACAAGATATTTTATTAATAAATGATGTCCATCTATAAGAAAAAATACTACCATGGAAATATAATAAACAATATTCTCCATCATAGTAACATTTGTTCCAGAAGTTGGATCCATAACATTCATCATTGCAAAGCCCATATGCATATCCATATATGCACCTGCAACCTTTGCTGCTTGAAATATTAAATCTGCAATAAATCCAAGAGCTAATCCACTTAAAACTTCATTTACCATATAAGAAATAAGCATAAAAGCACCATTTATTTCTGCCATGCTACTATAATCCATTGAATTTACTGCACAATATGACATTATAAGCCCAAGGGCTGCTTTTAATATAATAGGGGTGCCTGCAGGATAAAAAACTTTTACTACTGCAAAAAATGATGTTATCCTTAAAAAAATTAACATTACTACTAGAAAGTAAGTTGTATCTATCAAAAAAACTCACCCCTAAGTTGATACTTTAATTATTAATTCAAAAATTCTCTCTGTAAATTCTACTAGAGATCTAAGCATCCATGTACCACAAAAAAGTCCTACTGCTGCACCACCTAAAATCTTAGGTACAAATGTTAATGTCTGTTCCTGTATTTGAGTAGTTGCCTGTAATATACTTATTACAAGACCAATAACTATTGCTGTTACAAGAATTGGGGCAGAAACCTTAACTGCAGTAACTAATGCATCTTTCATAACTGATATTAATAATGTTTCGCTCATTTTTACCTCCTATATTTAACCAAAACTTAAAACAAGTGACTTTACAAGTAAGTACCATCCATCTACCATTACAAATAATAATAATTTAAATGGCATTGAAACCATTGCTGGCGGTAACATCATCATACCCATTGACATAAGTACACTACCAACTACGAGATCAATAACTATAAATGGAAGATACAATAAAAATCCTATTTGAAATGCTGTTTTAAGCTCACTTATTGCAAAAGCTGGAGCTAAAATATGAAATGGAAGATTATTCTCATCTAAATTTGAAACATCTTCATTTGATAATTCAACAAAAAGTTCAACATCTTTCTTTCTTGTTTGTTTGCTCATAAACTCCTTTAATGGCTTGCCACCATCTTCAATAGCTTGTTCTTGAGTAATTTGACCATCTAAATATGGCTGTATTCCTTTTTCATTCATTTGATTAAATACTGGAAACATTATAAACATTGTTAAAAATAATGATAATCCAATTAATATTTGATTAGGTATTGACTGTTGAGCACCTAATGCATTTTTTAAAAATGAAAAAACAACTACAATTCTAGTAAAACAAGTAAACATTATTAATATTGAAGGTAATAATGTTAAAATTGTTAACAATATTAAAAGCTTAATATTTGATACATAACTTTGTGGTGATCCATCAGTATTTGAACCAACCTGAACATTTACATTTGGGATTTGTATATCATCTGCAAAGGCAATTATTCCAAATACACCTACTAAAAATAAAGTTAATAAGAGTACCAGTCCAATTTTCTTTTTATATTTTTTCATACTTATCTTCCTTTAACTTTCTTTTTTTATCTACATTTTTCTTAAAATCTCTAGTTTTATCCTTTACTGTTTCCATAACTTTATCTACAGTTTTTGTCATATCCTCTATAGATTCTCTCTTTTCCTTCTCAATTTTTAAAACTTCTTCTAATGTTATTTCTTCTAAAACTTCTGTTTTGTTTTGAGAAACAGACATTATTAAACCCTTGTCCCCTATTTTTACAATTGCAATAAAAGAATCCTTACCAAGTTGCACTTTATCTACAACCTTCATGTACCTTTTTCCATTAATCTTATCAATGCTTTTGTTACTAAGCCTTAGTGAAAGCATCATAAGAAAAATAACTACTACAAGTGCAAAAATTAGTTTAATAAACATAAATAGAAAATCCATTTATCTCATCCTTATATTTTTTATTTTCATTTTACTTTTTCCTAAACATATTTTAACATATTTTAAAAATTTTCAACATAGTTTTTAACTATTGTACTAATATTCCACTTGGGAAATATACATTTACGATTTTCCCTTTAACCATTATTTTATTTAATTCCTCAACTAATTCTCTTTTTAAATTTTCTTCATTTGATGCATCAAAATCTGCTGCTTTTCTTGACTTTAAAAAGAATGTAATTTTATCATTAATTTCAGGAGTCTTAGCAGTTATTTCTTTTGCAGCCTTTGAATCTTTTTCATCATATGAAATTGTAACAGAAGTTTTTACATATCTTGGAGTATCTTCATCACTTAAATTTACTGTTAAATCCTTTAATGCTTCAACTTTAATTTCAGTAATTGGTTTAGGTTCTTGACTTGATTTATACATACTATATCCAGCAAAGGCCCCGCCTCCACCTACTGCTAATAATAATACTACAATAACAAGTATTTTTATTATGCCACCATTTCCTTTTTTTGCTCTTTTTTCTTCTTTTGCTCCTACATCTTTTTTTTCTTCTTTATCTGCCATCATTAACTCCCTCCTTACTATCTCCAGCTATTAAAATATTTACCCTTCTATTTTTAGTTTTATTTTCTTCAGATACATTAGGATATATTGGTCGTGTATCACCATATGCTGCTGCGCTAAATCTTGAAGGAGCTTGTCCCTTTATTTCAATAAAATATCTAACAACTCTTGAAGCTCTTGCTGATGATAATTCCCAATTGGATTGAAATTCAAATGTACTAATTGGATCATTGTCTGTATGACCTTCTACTATTATTGAATTAGGCATTGTAGATATTATATTATTTATAGTATCTAAAACATTTTGTGCATCTAGCTTTATGTCTGCACTTCCTTTTTCAAATAATACAGTATCCTTAAGCTGTATCATAACTCCTCTTTCGTTTTGAGTAATTGAAACTTGATCTGATAAATTATTTGCATTTATATATTGTTGAAGATCCTCATAAGTCTTAACACCTTTACCTTCTGAATCCTTTACTGCAACATCTTCTGATTCTCCACCTATAAGTGGAACTTTACCTTGATACTTGTCAAATTCAAGCATTGAATCAGCAGCTTGCCCAGTCATAACAGTATTTAAAGCCTGAGATACTGCTTTTAATTTCTCAGAATCAACAGATGATAGTGAGTAAAGCAAAACAAAGAATGTTAAAAGAAGTGTAACTGTATCTGAATATGTACCTAACCAATCTGGTACATCTATTTCTCTTCTTTCTTTCGCCATGCTTATGCAACTCCTTCAGCATTTTCAGTATTACTATTTAAATATTCTTCTCTTTCTTTAGGATCTAAATATGTAATTAATTTTTCTTCAACAATTCTTGGATTTACTCCTGATTGAATTGCTAATATTCCTTCAAGTTTCATTTCTCTTTCTTTAACTTCTAATGCACTTTTTCTTTGAAGATTTGCTGCAACTGGGTTACAGAATAAATTTGACATAAGTGAACCATAAAATGTTGTAATTAATGCTTTACCCATACCACTTGCTATAGCACTAGCATCGGAAAAGTTACTTGCAAGCATTTGAATAAGTCCTATAAGTGTACCAAGCATACCAAAGGCTGGGCAATAACCACCCCATGTTGCAAACATTGATGCATTACTAAAATGTCTTTCATCCATTTCAGTAATTTCAAGTTCTAATATTTCTTTAATTGTTTCAGGCTCTATACCATCTACAACCATTTGAAGACCCTTCTTTAAAAAATCATCATCAATTTTTGATATTTCATCTTCTAATGATAAAAGCCCTTCTCTTCTAGCTCTTTTTGAAAGTTCTGAAAATTGAGAAATAACTTCTGAACTTGATGATTTAGTTTCTTTAAAAGCTTGCACTAATACTTTAAAAAACTTTTTCATATCTTCTGTTCTTACAGTAATTAAAAGTGAAGCAACTGAACCTCCAACTGTTATAAGTACAGAGGGTAAATCCCAGAACATTCCATATCCAGCATCATTTTTCATACCCCATATTATAAGGATAATACCACCTATTAGACCAATGGGTGTTAACAAATCTGATTTTTTCATTTTTCTTCCTCCTACAACTTATAAGTAAAGATTTTATTTTTATATCTTAATACTTTATCTTTAACTTCATCTATACTTTCAAGTACAATGTACTTCTTCCCATTAGTTAATGTAATAAGTGTTTCAGGAACCTCTTCAATCTTCTCAATATGATCGGCATTTAACGTAAACGGCTTATTATTCATAGCTGTTAAATCAATCATAGCTCTTCCCCCTTCATTTTATATAAATGAATTTATATAAATACAATTTTTTATCAAAGGAAAAGGTAATTAAGCTTATACTTAATTTGTTCTTTGCTATAACTAAACTTAATTTACTATATTTAAAAGCCTAATTACCTTCATTTAATTATTAATTCTTAATCCTTAATTCTTAATCCTTAATTCTTAATCCTTAATTCTTAATTCTTAATTCTTAATTATTAATTCTTAATTAATAACCCTATCTCTTAAGGTTTATAATATCTTGTAATATTTCATCACCAGTATTTATAGCTTTACTACTTGCCTGGAATGCTCTAGTTGCAATGATCATATCTGTAAATTGTTCTGCCAAGTCAACATTAGACATTTCAAGCATACCTTGAATTGTATCTCCATAAGCTTTACTATTATCATCACCAGTTGTATTAAGTCCAGATTTAATAATGGCATCTCCAGAGTTTGCTGATGTAGTATAAAGGTTTCCTCCACTCTTTTCAAGACCTTCTGGGTTTTTAAAGTTTGCCATAGCTATTTGTCCAAGTGCAGCCATTTTACCATTTTCAAGGTTTCCATATACAACACCTTCTTCAGAAATAGTATATGATGTAACTCTTAATTCATCACCAGTACCAGCCATTATTACCTTATCTGGAATTTTTAAGCTCTTAAGTGATTCATCATAAGCACTTACTTTACCAGTTCCATCTACAAAATATACAGAACCATCAGTTCCTAAACTTTGTACTGATGTACCACCTGTAATTTCACCAGAGGCAGTACCTGTCATTTGTGTTGCTGTTCCAGTAATATTTACATTTGTATTAGTAAATCCTTTTAATCCTACTGCGCTTTTAAGAGCTGTCTTTAATGCCCCTACATCTACTCCACCTGCTGTGGCAAAATCACCATTTAATGTTATTGTTTTTGAATCTACATCTATACTTACTGATTCATTAGTTCCAGCAGTTAGTGTTCCAATTTTAACACTATATCCAACCATTTCCTTAGGTAATGTTAATGAAAGACCTCTAAGTGTTGCAGTTACATTATTACCACTAACATTTGCTTGTAAAAGATCTACTGATAATTCCGATTCTACAATTTTAACAGGTTCACCTGAAGCTACAACTTGTTGTGATATACCTTTTGCTGTAAGAGCCTTATCTATAGCTGTTTGTATTTGTGCAGTTTGTAAATTACTATTTGTAAAATCAGCATTTATAATAATCTTCTTTGCATCTGTATCTACTGATGCTGATGCTGGTGTATCTGGTCCTATGTTTCCAAGTTCAATTGTATATCCATTAAGTTGAGTACCAGGTCCAAATGAAAAACTAAGTCCAGTTGCAGCCACATTAACATCAGTAGGTTTTTTAGATGTAGCAAGTTCAGCATTATTATCATTAGTTAGTGAATAACCCATAACTCTATATCCTGAACTAGTTAAAAGATTTCCATCTCTATCTAATGTAAATGAACCATCTCTTGTATACATAAGCTTTGAGCCTGATGATCCAAGTGAGTTAGTATCTATAGAGTGAGCTCCTGCTGCCTGTGATACTTGTATTGTATTATCACCTGTTACTGCAGGCCCTTGTGATACTATAAAAAATCCTGATTGGTCAATAGCCACATCTAAAGCTCTTGATGTAGATTGTAAATTTCCTTGAGTCATAATAGTATCTATACTTGCAAGCTGTACTCCAAGTCCTACCTGGCTTGCATTAGTACCACCTGTTTTAGTAGATGGTGCTGTTGCACTTGAAGAATTTTGTGATAACATATCTGCAAATTTAGTATTTGAATATTTAAAAGCTGTTGTACTTGAGTTTGCTATATTATTACCTACAACATCTAATTTTGTTTGGTTTACCTTCATTCCACTTATTCCTGAATACATTAATCTTGACATATTTATAACCTCCGATTTTTAAAAAAATAATTCTTAATACCTAACGTTCTATTTCCGTCATTCAATAGAACATAGCCTCCATCCTTGGTCCAGCTATTTTTTAAATTATCACTACACTGTCAATGTTAGTAAAAACATTGTCCTTAGCTCTGGATTTATCCACTGCTGTTATTACTGTTTTATTTTCTACACTAGTAACAAGAGCTACATCCTTGTATAAAAATAGTGAATTTTTAGACCCTTTATCTTCTGCAAGTTTAAACCCTTTTTCAATATTATTCATATCATTTTCAGAAAAATTTATATCCTTTAGCCTTTCTGCTGCATGTTTTGATACAGTAAAACTTTTATTTTTAATTTTAGAATCTAATAAATCCTTAAAGCTTGTATTGTTTGATTTTTTTACATTTGGCAGATTGTTTTTATTTATATCTCCTATAGCACCTACAGGATATGCTCTGCCATTTATCATCCTATATCCCATAATGCAATCACCTCTTACTTAAGGATATAATTATTCTTTTTTATTATTGTCAGCATTTATATTATCGTCCTTTTTATCTTGAACCTTAGTAATTGCTGAATATGCAAAAGATTTTATTTCACCATTATCAAGTTTTACCTTAACTTTTATAGTACCATTTTCTTTTGATGCACCAAGAACTGTTCCACTATAATTAGTAGCTTTTCCATTTTCATCTGTTTCCTGTGCTTCAACATATTTACCTGTAAAATTTGCTGCCATTAAAAATGCCATATTATAATCTAAACTATTTAAAGCATCTAATGAATAATCTTCTACATCAAGTGTAGTAACTATATTATTGGCATTAAAATCCTTTAAAACATTTTTGCCATCTTCATTAACAAGCATTGATAATGTAGCATTTGTTCCATTCATTTTAATTGCTTTTACAATACCTGTATATTGAACTCCCTTTGAATTTGTATCACTTACTGTAACACCTTTACCTATTAAACTGTAATATGATGATTTTGTCATTGAAGTGTTTAAATTTTGCATTTGTTCAAGTGATGCAAATTGTGCAAGCTGTGATACATATTCACTTGCATCCTGATCCTTTGATGGATCTTGGTTTTTAAGTTGAGCACAAAGAATTGTTAAAAATGAATCCTTTGACATTTGACCATTGCTTGTAAGAATCTTTGTACCTCTATCTGTTGCAGATTTATTTGCATACTTTGATGTAACAGTTTGATTTACAAGTGTATTTGCCATTTTCCCATCCCCTCAATTTTATTTGCTTTTATGCAAGCATATTAATGTTATTTATTATTTCAGCTTCATTATCTTCTAATACTTCATCTTCATCTAATGCACCATTTACATTATTTTTTGCATTTTTATTTGAAGCTTCATTTTGGCTGAAATTATTTGCATTACCTTCAAAACTGCTTCCTTTAAAAAATGTAGTATCATTATTTAAGCTTATATTAACATTTTGAATTTTTAAATTTTGATTAGATAATTCCTTATTTATTATTGAAGCATTACGTGATAAAAGATCATATCCTTCTTTTGTAGTTGCCTTAATTTGTGCTTTTAAAACTCCATCTTCTTGTATAACCTTTATAGAAAGTTCTCCTAAATTTCTTGGATTTATCTTTACAGTTAATTCTTTTATATTGTTTGTTTCCATGTATTTAACTGATTGTATTATATCTTCTGCTAAGTGTTCTGCCTTTACAAGCTTAGCTGCTTCCTTAAGTCCATCAAGTGCATTAACATTATTAAATGTTCCAGCAAAAGTTACATTTCTATTTATAGTAGTTGATGATAAATCCTTGTCATTTAAAATAGATTTTAATATTTTTTCATCTTTGCTTTCTTCAAAATTGTTACTACTATTATTACTATCTGATGAAGTATAATTTTTAACATCAATGTTTTCTTCTTTATTTTCTACATTTTTGCTTATAATATTTTGCATCTTATTATTAAATATTTCTTTATTATCATTGTTAGAAGCTTCACTTAAATTAGATACCTGTTCATTTTCATTAAGTAAATTTTTAATTTGAGTAATTAATTCTTTATTGTTTTCTTTAACCTCTGACTGTAAAGTTTCTGCATTTGAAGAATTTATACTTTCATGTGCATTGATATTCTTAATATTATCAGTATTTAAATTACTATTGCTTTCTGTAGTTTTAACTTCACTAAAATTGTTACTATCAATTTTTTCACCTAAGATATAATTAGATGCTTTGCTTTCATTTTCTGAAAAAGCTTTATCAATATTATTGTTTTCTTTGTTATTTACAATCTTATTTTCTAATGATTCAAGCACTGCTAAAATACCTTTTTTATCATCTTGCACTAAAGTATCATCACTATTTTTTAATACATTTTCTAAGGTACTTAAAACATCTTCCATGGAATTATTGTTATTATCTATACTTTGAAAAAAACTAAG
>JAAYQS010000183.1 GCA_012519155.1 Clostridiales bacterium | reverse complement strand
TATTGGGCTTACTTCATTAAGTTTAAATATTATAATATAGACAAAGTAAGTGATATAGAGGATAATTAATAACAAAGTTAAAGTATGGAAAAACCTCACTTAGTACTGATACGGAGAACCGTATCATAAATGAGGTTTCTGTAAATATAACTCCAGTACAATACTTAAAAAATTATCGTATAGAAAAAGCATGTTTTATGTTATTAAATACCAAAGAAACTATTATTAATATAAGTTATGCATGTGGTTCTGGAAGTAGCAGCTATTTTGGAATGAAAATATGAATGAGTTCAGAGATAAGATAAATATTTTCCCGGATATAGAGGTTGTTTTAAAATCACTTTTATCATCTGGCTATAAGTTAGGTATTGTTACATCTAAAACCAAAGATGAATTTATTCAAGATTTTGAGAAGCTTGAAATTAATACTTAGTGTGTTTAATCAAATTTATGAAGCAATTGAGAAAGAAGGACTGCAATTTAGCAAATTGAATACAATAATTTTCACACATCAGGATATTGATCATATAGGAAATGTTTGTGACATATTAAAAAAGGTTCCTGAAGGCATTAAAACTTTTTCTCATGAGGAGGAAAAAGTATATATAAATGGTGAAAGGACTCCTGTTAAAATAGATGAAACTCTGGTTGATGGACAAGAATTACCTTATTGTGGTGGAATAATTGTTATTCATACACCAGGTCATACTCCTGGACATATCTGCTTATACTTTAAACAGTGGAAGACATTAATTGCAGGAGATATTTTTTGCATTAATGATGGTATACTTTGTAGAGAAAATCAAAACTTAAATTTTGATAATGAACTAAATATAAAGTCTATTCAAAAATTAATGAAATATGATGTTGAAAAAGTAATTTGTTATCATGGTGGAATATATAATGAAAATGTAAATATAAAGATATGTATATGATAATTGTATATTTTTTATAAAGAAAGGCATGATAAAATTATAAGCGAGGTGTTGTTATGAATGAAATTATGAATCAAGCTAAAGCAATAAAAGAGGATTTAGTAACTTTTAGAAGAACTATTCACAGAAATCCTGAAGTGGGTGCAACATTACCAAAAACAAAGGCTTATGTAATAGATAAATTGAAGGAGTTTGGATATAATCCACAGGAAATATGTGAAAGTGGCATTGTTGCTACAATTGAAGGAAGTAAACCAGGAAAAACATTCTTATTAAGGGCGGATATGGATGCACTACCAGTAAGGGAAGCAACTGAATGTGAATTTAAATCCAATAATGGTTCTATGCATGCATGTGGGCATGATATGCATACAGCTATGCTTTTAGGTGCAGCTAAACTTTTAAAGCAAAATCAAGATAAAATAAATGGAACAGTAAAGTTAGTATTTCAACCAGATGAAGAGGGATTTACAGGGGCTAAAAAAATGATAAAGTCAGGAGTACTTAAAAATCCTGAGGTGGATGCAGCTATGGCAATGCATGTTCATTCTGGAACACCTTCAAATATGGTATTATGTGGCTTAGGAACAAGCATAGCTGGATGTAATAGATTTAGAATCATTGTAAAAGGAACTGGATGTCATGGAGCCATGCCAGAATTAGGAGTAGATCCAATAAATATAGCAGTACATATATACATGTCTTTACAAGAAATAATTTCTAGAGAAATATCTGCTACTAATCCTGCTGTTGTAACAATAGGAAAGTTTGTTGGGGGAGAAGCACCTAATATAATACCTGGAGAAGTTATAATGGAAGGAACTATTAGAAGTTTAGATAAAGAGGTTGGAGAATTTATATTTAGTAGAATAAATGACATAGTAGTATCTACAGCTAAGATGTTTAGAGGTGAAGCTGAGTTAATAGAGTTATCATCAGTTCCACCATTAACTAATAATACTGAGCTAGCTAAAGAAGTTACATCATATTTAAAGGATTTATTAGGTGAAAAATCAGTTGTATTATTTGAAAGTGGAGGAATGGGATCAGAAGACTTCGCCTCTTATTCATATGAAGTACCAAGTGTTTATCTTATGTTAGGTGCTGGCACCAAGCAAGAAAATTCTTTATATGGTGAAGCAATGCATAATCCAAAGGTGGTATTTAATGAAGATATATTAGTTACTGGTGCAGCTATGCATACATATTGTGCTATTACATGGTTAAGAAATAATTAGTATGTTTATTTTATTAAAGTTTGATATAATATAAATTAGAAATATAGATAATTAAAATAGTAGCATCTCTTTGCAATTCGATGCTACTATTTTTTGGGATTTTTTATAAATAACACTATTAATAAAAGTTTTGGGATAACAAATTAGAGGTGAAAACATGGGCAGACTTGGAGAATATTTAGGAAAACAATGTGGAAATCCTACAGGAATTGTTGGAAAAATAATGACATGGGGTATGAATCGTGTAAATAAGTTTATGTATAAAGGAATTATTGATGAAATTAAGCCAAATAAGCAAATAGTGATGCTGGATATTTAGTAGGGTATATTTTAGCGAAGTTTTTTGAAAAAATTCATATTAGAGATACATCTAAAGTTATTATATTATTATGTATGGCATTTATTATGGTAACTATTGAAGACAAATACTCAATGATTATTCCGTTTGCATCACTTATAGGTGTTATGTGTATAGGTGTTTTATTATTTAGGATGATAGGCGTATTTGTTTGTTTATTAAAAACTAAATTAGATATGAAAGAAAGATTTTTTTGTATGTTAGCATATACTCCAAAAGCAACAGTTCAAGCTGCAATAGGAGGACTGCCACTTGCAATGGGATTGTCTTGTGGAAATATTGTACTTACAGTATCTGTTGTAGCAATTTTATTAACTGCTCCACTAGGGGCGTTCATGATTGATTTAACATATAAAAGATTATTAACAAAATCATAAATTATAAGGTAGAATGTTTAACTCAAAGTTTGTTTGTATAACATAAGGAGGATATTATGTTTCGTATTGGGGAATTCTCAAAATTAACTCAAGTATCTATAAGGATGTTAAGATATTACGATGAAAAGGGATTATTAAAGCCTGCAGAAACAGATAAATTTACTGGTTATAGAATGTATTCTGCTAGTCAAATACCCATGCTTCAAAAAATTATATTACTTAGAGATTCAAGATTTTCAACAGAAGAAATCAAAAAAATAATAATTGAAGATAAAGAAGTAAATATAGCTAATGAGTTACAAAAGAAGAAGCTTGAAATCCAAAAAGAGATTGCCATGGAGCAAAATAGGATAAAAAACATTGATAAGGCTATTAGTGAAATAAATAGAAATAGTCTGAAAATGCATTGCAATATAAACTTTAAAAAAGTAGATAAATTAAACATAGTATCAATTAGAGATATAATTCCTACTTACTTTGATGAACATATGGCAGAAGCTCCCTCTAGGCAAATATGTCATATAGGTGCAGGTGATACTAAAAATCCAGATGAGTATCTTACAGAGATACAAATTCCAATAAAATAAATTTGTTGACCCTCACATATTGTGAGGGTTTATTATTTTTTTGAGGATAAGTATCTAGGAGGTAAGTATTATGGAATTAAAAGAAATTGGTAAGATTAATGTAGAATGTGAGGCTGCTAAAAAGCTTAAGATTGATGCACAATTTGTAAAGGAAGCTAATTTACCATTTAAAATAAATGGTGCTGTAAAGTTTAATAATCAAGCACAATTTAACCCTCTAAAGTTCTTAGAATGTATATCACAAGATCTAAGTATTGGCATTAAAAGATGCAGGTAATGTAGATGGTATGTATATAGATGTAGAAAAAGGGGGATATTCCTTTAGAAATTATAAAGATCTTTTACTATTAGGTGGTATAGATCAAAGAACAGGAGATAATGAAAAAGGTAGTAGTTATGAAAAAATGAGAGCTTCTGCAAGAGAATTATATCCAAATTCAAAAGAAGAATATTATTGGTCAGCACAAGACTGTATGACTATAGATAAGATACCCTATATAGGCATATATTCTGATGAAACTCCTAATGTATATGTAGCTACAGGCTTTAATAAATGGGGCATGACAAGCTCAATGGTTTCTGTAATGATTATTTCAGATATGATATTAGGCAAACAAAATGATTTCTCTGAAATTTTTTCGCCTAAAAGATTTGACTTATCATTATCAATACGTAATATTGCTAATGATATGGCTCAGACAACTAAGAATTTTATAGCACAAAAAATACGTATCCCTAGCAGTAGTATAGAACATATTCAAAATGGTCATGGTGGAATTGTAGAATATGATGGGCAAAAGGTTGGGGTGTACAAAAATGAAGAGGGAGAAACCTTTATTGTATCAACAAAATGCAGTCATCTTGGATGTGAGCTTAAATGGAATGCTGATGAATTAACATGGGATTGTCCATGTCATGGATCAAGATTTGACTATAAAGGAAGGCTTATAAGTAGCCCAGCAGTTAAGGATTTAGTAGAGGATTAAAAAATAATCTGTACTATTTTATATCATAGTACAGATTATTTTTTTATTTCATATTTGGGAAGCCTACTCCAAAGGCTGTACCTAAAGATATACAAACAGAATCAGAATAATTAGAAAAAGCAGCTGCCATTGCTGTACCATCATGAATTAGTTTTATTGTAAATTTCTTGTTAATCTTTTTGTATACTTCAGATGATAAGTATTCTTCATAATTATCACTTAATAATCTTAGTTTTCCATAGCCACCACGATTAGCTAATAATCCATTTCTTACGTAATTTGCAATACTAATTACTATAGTATCACCAATATTAGTAGGATCAACTTTGTTTATAGTATCTATAATTACATCTACTATGTGACTATTAAGTTTAGTTGCTTCTGACTTTTCCTTTTCTATATCAGAATTATCCCAATCAACATTATTAGATAAAACTTTATCTAATGTATTAATACTTTCAACTTCATTATTATTAATTTTTATAATGCTTCTTTTAATAAATGTTTGACCAAAATCAAATATTAGATATTCTTTGTTATTTTCTGGTGTTTCTATATAAGTAGAACAACCTTTTATTGCTACATTAGATGAATCTTTGCTTAATATAATGTTGTAGCATTCTTTACCAGAATCCCTAAAAACTTTTTGTGCATAATATTTTAATTTTTCTCCAACTGTAGAACTAGCAAGTCCTCCTACTAAAATTACATTTTTAATAGTTTTCCAATAGTCCCAATTAGAGTCATTCCAATCGCTTCTTTTAAGTCTATTTTCTTTATTACCTGTCATTAGTGTTAATAAAATAACACCAAGTCTTTCACCAAATTTCTTTACTATATTTTCTGCAGTTTCTTTAACAGTTATATTTTGTGATTTTAATAAATTATCTAAATATTGTGGTAGAGTTTTTTCTTGAATATTAGTAAGATCTAACTCTAGTGCAGCTGAATTCCTTTTAATTTCATCAATAAGTAATTGTGTAGAAAAGATATCTAATGCAGTTTTTCCTTCTAAATCTTGTTGTACTTTATTAGTAGGCATTTTAGCTATAAATAATTTGTTTATTGATACATTTAAGCATAAAAAGCCATTTTCTATAAACGGATTATTCATAATATTAATAGTTACTTCCTATAAGTAACTTCCCCCTTTTATATTTTTTACTTTTAGATTGAACTTGTAGTCACTTTTATTATATATCTATTTACATGTGGCATGTACATATAATAAAAATCTTAATGATAATTTAAGATTTTGATTTTAAATAAAAAAACTTTAATAAATTTCCTGGTTTATATTTTTTTGTATGATATAATTTTATATCTAAAATTAATTGATTTAGTTCAATAAAATATATTTCGGAGAGGAGTGATTTACATGGAGAAATTTGATTTATATACTAGAGATAGAATAAAAACAGAAAAAACAATGGTTAGAGGTACACCAATTGAAAAAGGATTTTATAGATTAGTTGTGCATATTTGTATATTCAATTCTAAGGGAGAAATGCTAATTCAAAAGCGTCAGCCTTTTAAAAGTGGGTGGTCTAATTTATGGGATTTTACTGCAGGGGGAAGTGCTATTTGTGGAGATACAAGTATATCTGCAGCAGAACGTGAGTTTTATGAGGAAATGGGATATAAGTTATCTTTAGAACAAACTAGACCTTCATTTACAATGAATTTTAGTGAAGGGTTTGATGATTTTTATTTAGTTAAGGAGGATATAGATATTTCTAAATTAAAACTGCAGGAGGAAGAAGTTAAAGCAGTAAAGTGGGCATCTAAAGAAGAAATATTAAGTATGATTGATAAAAAAACATTTATACCATATACTAAAAGCTTAGTAGATTTAATATTCTTTATGAAGGATCATGATAGCGTTCATACAAGAAAAGATAAATAGTAACATTAAAGATTAAATAACAAGGAGGAAATACATATGATAGCTTTAATAGTAGCATATGCAAAAAATCGTGTTATTGGCAATAAAGGATGTATACCGTGGAACATAGAAGGTGAACAAAAAAGATTTAAAGAGTTAACTACTAATAATGTAGTTGTTATGGGAAGACGAACCTTTGAAGAAATAGGAAGACCTTTACCTAACAGGACAACTATAGTAGTTTCACATAGTAGGAAGTTTGATGCAGATAATTGCTATACAGTATCTTGCCTAAAAGAAGCATTACTTTTAGCAGGTGGTAGAGATGTTTATGTATCTGGAGGTTCACAATTATATAAAGAAGCAATTGATATAGTGGATAAAATGTATATTACTGAAATTGATAGTGTTATAGATGGGGATACGTATTTCCCAGAGTTTGATGAAAGTATGTTTAAGAAAGAAATAGATAAAGAAGTTAATGGTGAAATTCCATATGTTTATACTACATATACAAGAATTAAGTAAAAATATATAAATATAAGTGGGGTGATTATATGGAGCTTAATGATGCAATACAAAGTATTCTTAAGAATAAATTTAGTATAAGTTATAAAAATGCAATAAAGCATTTTTCAAGTGGCAATGTAAAGTCTGTAGAATTAAGGAAAGCAAAGAATTTTACTAGTATTTATGGAGAGGTAAGAGATAAAGCAAAGGTATATTTTACACAGGTAAGAATAAATAATATTACAAATAAAATAGAACTTATATGTAATTGCGATTTAGGAAAAGAAGTGAGAAAAACAGGTGCTATTTTTCCTTGTGAACATATAATTGCAACACTAATGCAGTTTAATAAAAATAATAATATAGTTATTAATAAAAAAGAACATGTCAATATAAAGTTACGGCTTGAAGAAAACTTTACAAATGAATACAAGTTTAAAGCACATTTATTATTAGAAGGACCAAGTAGGATAAAAATAAGCAATGAATATGATCTGCAAAATATATTCAAAAAAAATGGAGTGCTTTCATTTGAAAATGCAGATTATTCCAATGAAAATATAAAGTTATTGAAATTTCTTAAAAAGATTAATTTTAAAGTACAAGATACCCATATAAGAGATTTTTTTCTTTTGTGCAATGATGTGGATTTTACAATTAAGATAGATTCTATAGAGTATAAATGCAAAGTAAAAGAAGAAATGATGCCCCTTAAATTTACTCTTAAGCTAGTTGATAATAGAATAAAATTACAGACACTTAAAGCAAAGGTAAGAGCAATTAATAGTGATGAAACAGTGTTTTTATATAATAATTGCATTTACATTCCACCAATAAATAAATGTAGAGCATATAAACCTCTTTATAAGATACTGAATAAAAAATCTTATACCTTTGTAAAGAAAGAGTCTTTACATAAGGTAATAACGGTGTTAAAAAATATAGGGCAATTAAGTGTGCATGATGAAATAAAAAATATATTAGCAAAAAATTGTACAATTGACCTTTATTTTGATAAAGATAAGGAAGGTATATATTGCAAATTAATTATTCCTAGAGAAAAAGAATATTTAAAAGCATCTGATAAAATTAAGCAAATACAAGAAATTCTCTTTTCTAATAGATTTACAAAGAAAGGAGATCTGTACTACTTTTTAGGTGAAGATTTTAATATTATGAATTTTCTAAAAAGCAATATTGGGAATTTGTGTAAAATTAAAACGTCTAAGGATATTGGCGCAATAAAGATATTAGATGCTAAAAATATAAGTGGAAATATAAATAAACTTAAAAATGGAATGGAATTTACTTTAGATATTGACGGTATAGAAAATAACGAGTGGAATTTAGCAATTAATAGTTACAAAGAAGGAAATAGTTTTTATAGATTCAATAATTATAATTTTATTGATTTTAAAGATAAAGAAATAACTGCTATTATGGAATTTCTTAAATTTATTAATTTTAAAGGAAGTGCAGTAAATTTACCTACTGGCTACGAAGAGGTTATTGATAAAATGACAAAAGGATCAAGTTTTATAGATACCATAAAGAAGGATCAAGATTTATGTAATAATGCTAAGGTAAATTTAAAAGGATTTAATGGTAAATTAAGAGATTATCAAATGGAAGGGTTATTATGGCTTCAAAATAAGAAGGAAAAAGGTTTATTTGGAATATTAGCTGATGATATGGGGCTTGGGAAAACCATTCAAACTATTAGTTTTGTATTAAACAATAAAAATAATAAGACAATGATAATTACACCTGCATCTCTTGTTTATAATTGGGAAGATGAATTTAATAAATTTGCACCTAGTTTAAAAATTGCATGTATCCATGGTAGTAAGTCTAACCGTGTGGAAATTTTAAAAAATATTACCATGTATGATGTTATTTTAACATCCTATGGAACACTAAATATGGATGTAGAATTCTATAAAAATTATAATTTTGATAATCTTATTATAGATGAAGCTCAAACTATTAAAAATTCTAAATCAAAGGTTTCGCAAAATGTTAAGAGCATAAAAGCAAAGGTAAGATTTGCGTTAACAGGGACACCTATAGAAAATAATTATTTAGAGATATGGAATATATTTGACTTCTTAAAACCAGGATATTTATTTTCACAAAAAGAATTTAAATCAAAATTTTTAAATAATAATAGTGAGCAGATAAAGTATTTAAAGCTTATAATTAAGCCATTCATCTTTAGAAGAACTAAAAATCAAGTATTAAAAGAATTACCAGATAAGATAGAGAGAACTTTATATGTGGATATGGTAAAAGAACAAAAGAGTTATTACAAACAAAGTTTAAAGAAGTTTATAAAACAATCTAAAGAAAATACAAATAGTATAACAATATTATCATTTTTAACAAGATTGCGTCAGATAGCACTAGATCCTTCAATAATAGATGACTCTTATAATGGAGGTAGTGGAAAAATTGATAAAGCTTTAGAGGTAATTAATAAGTATTCAGATAGTAATAAAAAGATACTTGTTTTTTCTCAATTTACTAGCCTTTTAAACATATTAAAACAGAAATTAGACTTGTTAAATAAACCATATTTTTATTTAGACGGTTCAACTAAGCCTAATGAAAGAGTAAGGTTATGTAATGAATTTAATAATAATAAAAATACTTATATATTTTTAATATCATTAAAGGCAGGAGGTACAGGACTTAATTTAACATCAGCAGAAGTAGTACTTCATTTTGATCCATGGTGGAATCCAGCTGTAGAAAATCAAGCAACAGATAGAGCACATAGAATAGGTCAAAAAAATCAAGTAGAGGTAATAAAAATAATATCTAAAGATACAATAGAAGAAAAAATACTTAAACTTAAGGAAGATAAAAAACATATTTTTACAAGTTTGTTAAGTGAGGATAGTAATTATAACATCAATTGCACTAAATTAACGAAAGATGAGATTAAGTACTTACTGTCAGAAAATAATTGACTAAATATATTTACAGTTGAGAGATTTTTTGGTAATGTATAAATATAATTAAATATAGGGTGGTTAAAATGAAGGGGAAAAGAATAATTTTAATATGTTCTTTATTCAGTGCTATTGTAATGTTTGGATGTGGAAATAGTACAATAAAGCAATTAACTATGGATGATATTAAAACGTATTCAAATAGTATGAATAATGATCCTTTATCGGGGGATATTACATTAAACGGTAAAATAATAACGTTACCAGTAGATGTAAAGGAATTAACAAATATGAAGTTTTCGTTTACGGATTACTTCACTAAGGATCAAGAACTAGAGAGTGGGTATTATGTTGATAGAATATCAATGGATGGCAATAAGATGGACAAAAATACAAGAATATCAGTAACAATTTACAACAATAGTGCAACCTCTGTTTCGTTAGAAAATGCAAAAATAGGAGAAATAAATATAGAGAAAAACAGCGAAGCATATAAAAATACAGCAGTATTACCAAGAGGAATTACACTTCAATCAAGTTATGATGATGTAATTAAAGCTTATGGAATGCCACAGTGCAATAACATGAGTGATGAAAATTCTATAACTTATGTAGCTGCTGATAATGTGGATAACCTTGGAAGAGAATTACGAATTGTATTTGATGAAGATACTAAGGTAATTAATTCAATAAAACTTAAGAATATTCCAGTACAATAAAAAATAAAACAGTAGTATCAAGCTATTGAACTACTGTTTTTCTAATGCAATATTTACTTCAATTGGTGCAACATCTGTACTAATATTTACACATATGATTTTATCTGAATTTGTATTAGCAACAAATTCACCGCATATTAGAGTTGGTGTTGATATATCTATTTTTATATTATTGTTAGAAAAGTTAGTTGCAGCATTAGCTGTAAGCATATTTACAAGTTCTGAAATGGCACTCTGAGCTAGATCATCAAATTTATCTACAGGCATGCCCATCATCATTTTAGAAGCTATTTTCTTTGCTGATTCTTCAGTTAAACTGTATATGATATTTCCTTTAATATCTCCTATAGTACCTATTATTACAATTACACCAGAACTTTTTACGAATTTTTCTTTTAAACTCATTCCAGTTTTTTGTATATTATTTATGCCTAATTGAGGCAATACATTAGTAAAAGCATCTAGTATATTATTTAAGTTATTTACATCCATTTTGGCACCTCTTCTTTACATACAGTATTTTTTCAATTATTAACATAATATAATAATTATATTAATATTTCGACGTAATATTTAATACACTTTATAGGGATAATAATTAACATTTAATTAATAAATAAAAATATATATGTAGTGATTTTTGAATTATTTATAAAAAAAGTTTGTTATACTTAATTATGACAAAATTTATTAATAAGAAGAGTGATAATTATGAAGTTATTAAAAAGTGATTTATGTTGGTGTAAAAGTGGCTTGAAGTATGGAGAGTGCCATTTTGAATTTGATCAAAAATTAACCTATTTAAAAAGAAGAGGATTTAAGGTCCCAAACAAAAAACTAATAAAAACATCAAAGCAAATTGAATGTATAAAAAAGAGTGCAGTAATTAATAATGGAATTCTTGATATGGTTGGAGAAAATATAAAAGAAGGAATGACAACAAATGATATTGACAAGCTAGTGTATACATATACTACATCTCATGGAGCAATTCCGGCACCTCTTAATTTTGAGGGATTTCCCAAAAGTGTATGTGTATCAGTAAACAATGAAGTGTGTCATGGTATACCAAGTAATAAAACTTTATTAAAGAATGGGGATATTGTAAATGTAGATGTAACTACTAATCTTAATGGATATTATTCAGATGCATCAAGAATGTTTATAATAGGAGAAGCATCAGAAGAAGCAAATAAATTAGTTAGAGTTACAAAAGAATGCTTGCAAAAAGGGCTTGATGCAGTAAAGCCTTGGGGATTTTTAGGAGATGTAGGTGCAGCAATTTACAAACATGCAAAAGATAATGGATTTTCTGTAGTAAGAGAATTTTGTGGGCATGGAGTAGGCTTAGCAATGCATGAAGATCCATGTGTAATGCATTTTGGCAAAGCAGGAACAGGTATGGTATTAGTACCAGGGATGGTCATTACTATAGAGCCTATGATAAATGCAGGAAAAAGATATATATACATAGACAGAAATAATGGCTGGACAGCTCTTACAAGAGATGGTTCTCTTTCTGCCCAATGGGAACATACAATTGCAATTACTGAAAATGGATATGAAATAATTGCAAAATAGTAAATTGTTATAGTTATAAGGAAGGTTTAATAAGTTTGGGGATAAAATTATATGTTTTAAATTTAATATTTAAGGTTAATGAAAAAAAATTTTTTAATTACACTTGTAGCATCACTTATTATAATATTATTTGGTTTTATCATTATGAATGGTGAGAGTAGTTCAATTGATGGAAATAGCGAAAGTTGCCTTAGTGACAATTCGTATGCAAATTTTTGTAGTAGTTGCAAAGAATTATATGAAAAGAACAAGGAAATTTTGATTCTTGTAAATTGTCAAAATCCAATACCTGATTCTTATGAGACTGATTTAAAATATACAGCAAACCAGGAAGAAAGAGTTGCAAATGTTTTATATAATGATTTAGTTTTAATGCTTAAAGATGCACAAGACGTTGGATATACATATTGGATTGCATCAGGATATAGGAGTATAGAAACGCAGCAAGGACTAACTGATGAACATATTGATACATACATTAGTGAAGGCATGAGTTTAGAAGAAGCTCAAAATGAAACATATAAAATACTAGAGAAACCTGGATTTAGTGAACACCATACAGGACTTGCAATAGATTTTTTATCATCAGATAATTTAAATATGGACGAATCTCAAGAAAATTCTGAGGGAAATAAGTGGCTTAGGGATAATTGTTATAAATATGGATTTATTCTTAGATATCCAAGGGGTAAAGAGTCATTAACTCATATAAGTTATGAGCCTTGGCATTTTAGATATGTTGGAAGGGATGTTTCTAAATTTATTTACGAAAATAATTTAACATTAGAAGAATTTTATTCATATCTATAATTTAAAAGATATCTTTTTAATTACTATACATGTAATAATTTTTGTTCACATAAAAAAAGGTCCTTTTATAATAGTATCTGGACATGATTTAAAGGATTTAGAAACCATTTTGGAGCAAACAGAAGGAAAGGGAATAAATGTTTATACACATGGTGAAATGATACCTTGTCACGGATATCCTGAACTAAAAAAGTATCCACATCTTGTAGGAAATTTTGGTGGAGCATGGCAAGATCAACAAAAAGAATTTGATAATATACCTGGGTGTATAGTAATGACTACTAATTGCCTTATGAGACCAAGAGATTCATACAAGGATAGAATTTTTACTACTAGTGTTGTTGGATTTGATGGAGTAAGGCATATAGGAAAAGATAAGAATGGAAAAAAAGATTTTAGTGAAGTAATCAATAAAGCATTAGAACTTGGTGGTTTTAAGGAAGATCAAGAGGTACATGAAATATTAGTAGGTTTTGGGCATAAAGCTACTTTAAGCAATGCTGATGCTATTGTTAATGCTGTTAAGTCTGGTAAGGTAAGGCACTTCTTCCTAATTGGAGGTTGTGATGGTGCAAGACCAGGAAGAAATTATTATACTGAATTTGCTAAAAAGGTACCAGAAGATTGTATTATACTTACTTTAGCATGTGGCAAATATAGATTTAACAAGTTGGACTTCGGTGAAGTTGCAGGATTGCCTAGACTTTTAGATGTAGGCCAATGCAATGATGTTTATTCTGCTGTAAAAATTGCTGTAGCTTTAGCAGATGCTTTTGATACTGATGTTAATGGATTACCTTTATCATTAATAGTTTCATGGTATGAGCAAAAAGCTGTGGCAGATTTACTTGGGTTATTATCTCTTGGAATAAAGGGAATTTATTTGGGTCCAACTCTTCCTGCTTTTATTAGCCCTAATGTACTTCAATATTTAGTTGATACATTTGACTTAAGAGTTATAAGTACTCCTGATGATGATTTGAGATCTTGCTTGCAACAAAAAATTTAATATTCTAATTTGAAAAACTACTAAAAATCGTAGTTCCTTAAATTCATAAAAATAAATAACAGAAATTTATTAAAATTCTTAGAACCATTTATTATTTGACATTAACTGACCTTTATTAAAAAAAAATACCAATGTTAAACGTTGGTATTTTTTAAAATCAATTATTCAAAAGGTCTTACTCTCAATTTTATGCCCAAACTATCAGCCACCTTTTGGCATGCGTTAATTTCCTCTGTTCCGATACAATCAACAACTGTTAACACTACATTAGGAACATATTCTTTGCAGCTTACAGCGAAATTTTTCATTTCATCATAAGAACTTATTCCAAATTTACTTCTTGTTATTTTATAAAATTCTTCAGCATTAGAAGAATTTAAACTAATTGACATAGTATCAACTAATCCTTTTAATAATGGTGCTATCGATTTCTTATTTACTAAATCACCAAGGCCATTGGAATTTATTCTAATAGGGATTTTTGGACTTTTACCTTTTATATATTTACAGACTTCAAGTAAATCATCAATTCGTTCAGTTGGTTCACCAAAGCCACAAAATATAATTTCATTGTATTGTGTTAAGTCAAGTTTTTCAAATTCACTAATAACTTCATCTAAGGTTGGTTCTCTTTTTAACCATAAACTATTTGATTCTGACATTTCTTTTGTTTGTCTTAAGCAAAAAGTACAAGAACAAGGGCAACGATTAGTTAAATTAACATATATATTTCGTTTTATTCCTCTAGAGTCCATCTCTTCAAGTGATATATTGTTTAAATTTATATAATTTCCTTTATCATAAGTGTATAAAATAACCATTAAAATCATCCTTTTTATTTTAGTTCTGTTAGAAATTCTTCAAAACATACTCCATAATTAGTAGGCAGATTCATTTTTGTCGTAAAGGCCAATGCTTTGCTAATAAAATCGGCAGCTTTTTGGACTGATTCTGCAAAATCTTCATTTTTTACTACACTTGCAGCTACAATTGATGTGAATACATCACCTGTACCAGATCTATCTACACCAACTTTTTTTACTTTTACTATTTCATAAGGTTTACCTGTTTGAAATATAAAGTTTTCAATGTAGCCATTTCTTTGCAAACCTGTAACTACTATTTTTGATGGACCCTTTTGTGCTAAGGTCTCACATAATGAATATAATTCTTTGTGTGTAGGTGTTTCACTTGGATAAGCTATATCTAGTAATCTACAAAGTTCTGTAAGGTTTGGTGTTAATACATCTGCATATTGAACTAAATGCTGCATTTTTGAGCACATTTCATCTGTGTATGTACAGTATAATTTACCATAGTCTCCCATTACAGGATCTATTATGGCCAAGGTATTTTCTTTTTTAAATTTATCTAAAAATTCCATTACTATGTCTATTTGTTCACTAGAACCTAAAAAACCTGTACATATACCATCAAAGTTTAGTTTTATCTTTTCCCAATTTTCAATATATTCTCTCATTTTTGGAGTGTAATCTTCAAAAAAGAAATTATCGAAACCTGTATGATTTGAAAGTATTGCTGTAGGTAAAAAGCAACATTGAACCTTTAAGGCTGAAATTATAGGTAGTGCTACTGCTACAGAGCATCTTCCAAAGCCTGTTAGGTCATTAACTAAAGCTATTCTTTTTTGTCTAAAATTCCCCATTATTTCACATCCTTTAAATATTAATTATAGAAGAAAAGAATGTAAAAATCAATTAGCCACTTTACTTAAAATGGAGTTATAATAAATAGGATGGGGAGGAGAAAAATGAAAAAATTCAAGTGTTCAAATGTATATTGAAGAATTATGTGCATTATTTGACATTAAGGATGTTAAATACTTATTTTCTTTGTATGTTAAATTTTTGTGGTCTTATAGTTATATCTGTAATAACTAAATTATCTCTTTGAGAAATAGCCATGGCAACTGCTGAGGCTATTTCTTCAGGCATTAAGAAAGAATCATCATTAGCACCTTCTTTAAAATTAGAATTTCTATAAAAATTGCTCTTTGTTATATCTGGATGAATTGTTATTACTTTCACTCCATATTTTCTAGTTTCATCAAAAAGACTAGAAGAAAAATGGGAAAGAGCAGCTTTAGTAGCACCATAAGCACAACCATGGGCACTTGATTTTTTTGCTTCAATAGATGAAATGTTTATTATATAACCTTTGTTTTTCTTTAATGTTCTTAATAAGATTTGTGATAATACTAAAGGAACTTCTAAGTTTATAGTAACCATTTCATGAATTTTTTTAGGATTAAGTTCTTCATGAGGTGAGAAATATCCTACTCCTGCATTGTTTACAAGAATCTTTATATCATTGCTTTTTTTTATTTCATTTATTTTGGTTACTAGTGAATTTATGT
Source organism: Clostridiales bacterium (assembly GCA_012519155.1). Taxonomy (GTDB): domain Bacteria; phylum Bacillota; class Clostridia; order Clostridiales; family Clostridiaceae; genus Clostridium. The sequence continues at coordinate 2,676 of JAAYQS010000183.1, read as the reverse complement.
CCATTAAGTTAGATTCTAATTTAATGAAATTATTATTATCTAAGTTGGATTTTGAAAAATCACGACCTAAACCATAAACTTTATAACCAAGATTTAACAACTCTTTTGAAATGCTTAAACCTATGCCTGAAGAAGCTCCTGTTACTATTGCGGTATCCATAAAAACCTCCTTAATTAGCTTATATATATTTTATCTTCATCAATATATTTTTTTGAAAGATTATATACATAAGATATCATTTCTTTTGATAAATTTTCATCATAAGTATATTCTTTATTTTTACACATAAATGGATAGTTTAATATTATAGAATCAAACCTATTTTTTCGCATGGTCTTTAAGTATTCAGAAGAAACTCTAAAAACTCCTATACTTAAATCTAATATTTTGTTTGGTGGAATAGTAGAAAAAGTAGTATCTATTAAATCTTTATAATTTTTTTTGAAATCTCTCAAATATAAAATAGGATCAAAGCAGATTCTTACATTCCAATTATTTTTGATAGCTTGATTTATACTATATAGTCTTGACCTTAGATTTGGGGTTTTGTCTTCGTATTTTTGTGATATTAAGCTTGGGGATAATGTCCAAGCAAGTATTACATTATCTGTTGGAGTAATATCTTTTATTGCATTAAAATTAGAACTTTTTGTTCGTATTTCTATTTTAAGGTTATCATGTTTTTTGCAAAAATCAATCCATTTTGAAGTGTATTGTGTTATTTGTTCAAGAGCTAAAATATCTGTATCATAAGAAATACATAAGTACATAGAATGCTTATTTAAAATTCCTTCGACTTTATGGAATATATCCTCTATATTTACAAAAATGACTATATTAGCAGAAGGGTACATACCTTGCAGGTAACAGTATTCACAATTATATATGCAATTCATAATAGAAGAGGTATAGTAAAAATGATCATTACCAAAATCATTGCAAAATCTGGCACCTTTATAAATTAAGTTGTCTGTTTTAATTGCAAGAATTAAATTTGGACTTTGTTTTTGAAGATAGAAATTTTGATGGCTTCTGCAGAAAACATCTTTATAATGATTTATTTCGATTATATTGCTATTGGCAAAGTGTGATATTATTTTTTGTGTATTAGGATGATTTTTTGCTTGTTTTTCAATGTATATATGTGAAAAAGATTTATTAAATAAATCTTTGTTTAATTTCTTCAAGATATTTTTTCCCCTCCCTTTTAGATTTGCACTGAATATTTAAAATTGTATTTGTTATGGCATCAAAATCGCCATGTATAAGTTTATAGTATTTTATAATCTGTAAAAATTCATGTTCCATTGTACAAGAAAGTTTTAGGTTGGTTGAACATTTTGCTATAATTTGAAGCTCATTTTCAGTTAGTATATTATTTCTTATATTTATATTGTCTTTTAAATATAGTATCCAGGAAATAATTTTCTGCATACTATCTATTAAAATATTCTTTACATTGTTTATATCTAGATTTCTAGTACTTAAGTAGTCAGAAATTATTTTTATGAAAAAGATTTGATGATTTTCATAAAAAGTTAAAGCACTTTCATAAATACCCGTACTTTCCATGTCTATTAAATTACCTTCAAATTCATTTGATAAATTTAAATTATCAATTTTCCTTGAACAACATTGAAGGCTTGTTTCATTAAAAGGATGTTTAAAAACAATATCTGCAAAATAAGTCATTTTTGTATCATTATCTACTATTTTGTTGCATAAAAATGTTTCTCCAATTTTGTATTGCATATTTTTACTGCCACATAATCCTATATTAATTACTAAATCAGATTTAGAAATATTGAAACTAGAAAGAATTGAGGTTAAGGAAATGGCAGCCTTGATTTTTCCTATACCTGTAATTATTAAAGTTATATCATTATTTTTAAAAACTTGAAATTTAGTAATTGTTACATCTTTTTTTAAATTTAAGGTATTTATTATGGGTTCAGCTTCAATATACATTGCCGTACATATAAAAATCATTATTGTCACCTCAATAAACTATTTATATGGTATTTTATTACTTTTGCTATTTTAAATCAAATAAAAAAACAACCAAAGTCGTTGGTTGTTTTAAGAAATAATATTTATAAAGATTGTAAGTATAGCAGAATTAACAAAATCAATAAATAAACATCCTACTATTGGTACAACAAAATATGGAGTATAAACAAAGCCATATTTGTTTGTAAGTTCATCCATATTTGCTATAGCATTTGGAGTTGCTCCCATTCCAAAACCACAAGTTGCAGAAGTAAATACTACAGCTTCATAATTACTTCCCATTATTTTGAAAGTTAAGAAATAAGTAAATATTACGATTAATGCTACTTGTGCAAAAAGCATTACAATAAGTGGAAGAGCAAGATCGAAAAGTTCCCAAAGTCTAAGGCTCATTAGTGCCATTGTAAGGAAGAATGATAAGGATATGCCACCTAATGTATCAATTTCTTTTTCGACAAATTCTTTATGTTTGAAGTCATAAAGATTTCTTATAATTGCAGCTACAATCATAGCGCCTATGTAAGAGGGAAAAGTTAAACCTGATAACTGAATAATATCTGAAACAATTGAACCTAGTCCCATAGCTATAAATAGTAATAAAGAAGCTGTCATTAATCTTTTGAAGGATAATATGTTGTGGTTTTCTTCATTGACATCACCAACTT